>USPH01000074.1 GCA_900556515.1 uncultured Collinsella sp. | reverse complement strand
GTCTCGTGGGCTCGGAGATGTGTATAAGAGACAGGTGCAGACGAAGGCCCTCGCCCACCTGCTTGCCGATCTTATAAACCGGGTTCAGGGAGGTCATAGGATCCTGGAAGATCATCGCGATATCGTTACCGCGAATGTGCTGCATCTCTTCCTCGGTCATTTCGAGGATAGAACGACCGCGATAGCGAACGTCGCCGCCCTCAATCTTTCCCGGAGGCATCGAGATGAGGCCCATGATGGTCATGGCGGTCACGGACTTACCGGAGCCGGACTCACCGACGACACCCAGGGTCTCGCCGCGATCGAGCGTGTAGGACACACCGTCGACAGCGCGAACGACGCCGTCCTCGGTATGGAAATACATCTTAAGGTCATCGACCTCGAGCAGATGCTGGCCCTCGGGAACCGGCTGGTCCTTCAGGTCCACATAGTTCTTGTTCTTCTTCATCCTTATGCGTCCTTCATCTTGACGTCGAGGGCGTCGCGCAAACCGTCACCCAGCAGGGTGAAGGCGAGCACCGTCGAGAGAATTGCCAGACCGGGCATGATCATCATCCAGGGAGCAGTCAGCAGATACTGCTGACCGTCCTGAATCATGGAACCCCACGAAGGCGTAGGCGGAATGACGCCCATACCGAGGAAGGACAGAGCGGACTCGGTCAGAATGGCGCCACCAATGTTCATGGTCGCGTAAACCACGATGGAAGCGACGGAGTTCGGGAAGATGTGACGCACGACGATACGAGCATCAGATGCACCCATCGCGCGCGCAGCGTCAACATAGTCGTTTTCCTTGACCGTCAAGATTGCAGAGCGGAAGACGCGCGCAATCGAAGGCCAGCCGAGAATACCAATGGCGATAAAGACGTTCTGAAGACCACGACCGATAACGGCGATCATGGCGACAACGAACAGCACGTACGGGAACGCCAGGAAGATGTCCGCACAGCGCATGATGATCGTATCCCAGATGCCGCCGTAGAAACCGGCCAGAGCACCCATGACCAGACCGATCAGCGTGGAGATCGCGGTGGCCATAATGCCGACGGACAGCGAAACGCGCGCACCGTAGATAACACGGACGAGAATGTCACGACCAAGGGCGTCGGTGCCAAACGGGTGCTCTGCACACGGAGCCAGCAGCGACGTCTCGGCCATGGTGGTCGAGTCGGAAGCCGTCGGCGAACCGAGCCAGGGCTTAGCCCACAGATCTGCGGTCAGTGCAACCACAACGACGATGATGATCCAGCAGACACCGATAACGGCGAGCTTGTTCTTACGAAGACGCTTAAAAGCGTCGCCCCACAGCGTGCGGGACTTGGCGGGAGCAGATGCGGCCTTAGTGGCGGTAGCCTGCTCCTGAGACTGAGAATCAGTTTCCTGCATGAGACGTACCTCCCTTAGGCCTTATCCGACGGACCGCCAAGGCGGATGCGCGGGTCGAGGAATGCATAGCTAATGTCGACGAGCAGGTTGATCACCATGACGACGACAACGATGAGCGTAACGCCGCCCATAACGATGGGCCAGTCACGCATGCTAATGGCGCGATAGACCTCATAGCCGATACCAGGCCAGTTAAAGACCGTCTCGGTCAGGATGGCGCCCGAAAGCATGCCACCAAAGTCGACACCAATATAGGTAACGACGGGGATGAGTGCATTCTTAAGCGCATGCTTGATGATGATCGCACGATTGGAGAGACCCTTGGCCTTTGCCGTACGGATGTAATCCTGGTTCATGACGTCAAGCAGCTGCGAGCGCATAATGCGGGCGGCATAAGCGGTCGAAACCGAAGCCAGCGTAATGGTCGGAAGCACATAGTGCATCCAATCCTGATACTGAGAGCTGGAACCGCCGGCACCCGAGATCGGCATGGAGATTGCACCGCCCGTAGCGTCCTTGAGGATGACGCCAAAGAACAGCTGCAGCAACATACCGAGCCAGAAGGCCGGGACCGCAACGAGGATCGACGTGGTGAGCGTTACCAAAATATCCCAGAAGGAATAACGCTTTACCGCCGAAATGATACCCGCGCCGATACCCATAATTGCCTCGAGCACGATGGCGCACGCGGCAAGTTTGACCGTATACGGATACTTCTGGGCAAAGATTTCCGTAACCGGCAGCTTGCGCTGATACGAATTGCCCAGATCGCCATGAAGCAGGCCGTTCATGTAATACAAGTAACGGTCCACGAGCGACGTTTGAACGGGGTCGCCGTTCTCGTCAAGGATCGCGTTGCCGTCCTCGTCCGACTGGACCAGGTGATAGCGGACGCGAAGCTGAAGCTCCACCTCGGGGGACAGAGCCTTGTCTCCACCGATCAGCTTGATCGGATCTCCCGGCACGATATTCTGAAGGGCGAACAGAATCAGCGTAACGCCCAAAAATACCGGGATGAACTGAAGCACACGTTTAACGATGTACTTACCCATACCACTCCCCTATCTAGGGATTAACCTAAATGGGATGCCGATCGCCAGACCGGCATCCCAAAATTACCATCAGCCAGTTTACCCCAGGTTAGGGAGAACTGTATGTTTCCCATGAGGTCTACGTAAATACTTGACCCTCACGGAAGCTGCAAACTCTTAGGCGAGCTCAGCGGTACCCAGCTCGGCGTGCTTCTGCGGATCGACATAGAGGTGCTTGATGCGATCGGAGCCGACGATGGTGTGCGTGTAGAACATCACCGGGATGACCGGGCAGTCGGCAGCGACCATTGCATCGGCCTCCTGCATCTTAGCGACGCGCTCCTCGTCGTCAACAATAGTACGAGCCTCGTCGACCTTGGCGTCGAACTCGGGGTTGTTGTAACCGGAGCGGTTGTCGCCACCGAGGGAATCAGAGTGGAACAGCGGATACAGGAAGTTGTCCATAATCGGGTAGTCGGCAATCCAACCCAGACGACCGAACTGATAGTTAAAGTTCTGGTACTGCTCGAGCAAGGCAGACCACTCAGGGGTATCGGAGACAGCGGTAACGCCAACCTTGGCGAGGTCGCCGATGATGGACTCCATGATCTCCTTGTGACCGCCGTCCTGGTTGTAGGACAGGGTCACGCTAATGCCACGATCCCCGTTAGCGCCAGCGGGAGCAACCTTGTCGAGGTACTCGTTAGCCTTGTCGACATCGTAGGCGCAGAACTCCCATGCGCCCTCCTTGTAGCCATCGATGCCCGGAGGAACAATGCCGTCGGCAGGGGTACGGGTACCCTTGAAGATGGTCTTGCAGATGGCCTCACGGTTAATGGCCAGGGAGATGCCCCTACGCAGGTCGGCGTTGTTGAACGGCTCGGCCGTGGTGTTGCAGGTCAGATAGTACGTGGAAGGCTCGGCGCCGAGCAGCATGCGCTCGCCGTCACCCATGGTGTAGCCGTCCTTGGACACGCCGCGATCCTTCTTGGCGGCATCGATCTGAGCGACGGGAACGTCGCAGACATCGAGGTTACCGGCCTGGAACTCCTTGTAAGCGGTCTCCATGTCCTTGATGACCTGGAAGTGGATGCCATCGATCTTGGCCTTGTCGCCATAGTAATCGTCGAACTTCTTGACGTTGATCTCCTGGCCATCCTCCCACTTGCCGTCCATCATGAACGGGCCGTTACCGACCGGGGCAAGATAGAAGCTCTTGACATCGGACTCGGCGCACTCGGGAACCGGGGCCAGAGCCGGATGAGAGGCGACGAAGGGGAAGTCAGCGTAAGCGGAAGACAGCTTGACGACGAGGGTCTCATCGTCGGGGCACGTAACACCGCTGAGCTCGGTAGCGTTACCGGCAAGCAGGTCGTCATAACCCTCGACCATGGAAAGGTGATAGGAGACCTCGGAAGGACCGTACTCGGTAGCGATGGCCGACTTGGTGTTGACCAGACGCTCCCAACCGAGCTTGAAGGACTTGGAGGTAACGTCGTCACCGTTGTGGAACTTGGCCTTCTTGATCTTGAAGGTAAACTCGGTGGCGTCGTCGTTGGACTCAAAGGACTCGCAAGCCAGCGGAACGATCTCGCCCTTCTCGGCGTCGTAAGAGGTCAGAGCGTCAAAGAGCTGGTACTCGACCTGAGTGCCCTGGTCCTCCTGGACATTGTAGGGGTCGATGCAGACCGGGTTGTTGATGTAGAAGTTCAGCGTCGAACCGGACTCAGAACCGGAAGCGTCGCCACCCTTCTTGCCACATGCGGCAAGAAAAGCCATGGAGCTCGCAGCAAGGGTGCCGCCAACAAAGGCGCGACGACCCATAACGGGCTGGTGGAACATAGAATCAGCCATGCCATCCTCCTTATGAGATAGGACAAAGAAATGTTCAGTCGGACACATGTCGAAACAATCCGATCCGAACCATCAAAACGCCGCCCGCTGCTATGGCTGGTTATGCACAACGGACCAACGTTTTACAATACAGTAGCGCATTTTATACACAATTTGGGGCTAATTCCGGTTAACGGTCGAGAATTTCTTTAGTTGGGCGAAGTATGTGGGGATATTTTGACTCTGTTACAAATATGTAAACAAAAAGGGTCCCGCACTTACGGGACCCTTTTTGAATATTTATGCGGCTCGTGCTTAGTAGCCGACGATGCCCTGCGGGAAGAAGAACATGCACAGCACGACGCACACGGCAAACACGACAGCCATGATGACGGTCAGGCGGTCGAGGTTCTGCTCCATGACGCCCGTGGCAGAGCTGGAGTTATACAGCGAGCTAGCGATCATATCCGAAACGCCGGTGCCCTTACCGGAATGCATCAGGACGAGAATCGTCAGCGCCACGGCAGAGACAGCCCAAACGACAAACAGAAGAATCTGGAACGGACCCATAGATAAGCTCCTTAATAGAATAATTTAAACTCCAGTACTGTACCACAATCCCCCGCTCTCCCCTACCTGCCACTCAAGGACGGGGTGGAAATGGCAGAAATACCAAAAAGGGGGTTGTCCGGTTGTGGACAACCCCCTTACTAGAAAACGGTATTTGTTTTCTATTAGGCCTCGGTGGCGAGCACGCGGCCCGTCATCTCGGCGGAAGGCTCAATACCAGCCATGGTGAGCATGGTCGGAGCGATATCGGAAAGACGGCCGTCCTCGATACCGGTGAGCTTGGCCTTCTCATCAACGATGATGAACGGCACACGGTTGGTGGTGTGAGCCGTGAACGGATGCTTGGAACCGTCGGAAGCAACGTCAAACATGTGGTCGGCGTTGCCGTGGTCGGCGGTGATCAGCGCAAAGCCGCCCTTGGCGAGAATCGCCGGGACAACCTTGGACAGGGCATCGTCAACGGCCTCGACGGCCTTAACGGCGGCGTCGAAGACACCGGTGTGACCAACCATGTCGCAGTTCGCGAAGTTCACGATGTAGAAATCAGCGCGATCCTCGTTGATGGCGGCGACAAGCTTCTCGGTAACCTCGGGAGCGCTCATCTCGGGCTGCAGATCATAGGTAGCGACCTTGGGGGAAGCGACGAGCACGCGCTCCTCGCCCTCCTTGGGCTCCTCGATGCCGCCGTTGAGGAAGAACGTCACGTGGGCGTACTTCTCGGTCTCGGCGGTGTGAAGCTGCTTGAGCCCGTTAGCGGCGATGACATCGGCCAGGACGTTCTTGGGGAACGTCTTGGGGAAGGCGACCTCGACGTCAAACGTCGGATCGTACTCGGTCATCGTCACAAAGTGCGAAAGCTTGATCTGCTCGCGCTCAAAGCCGTCGAACTCCTTGTCCGTGAACACGCGGGTCATCTGACGAGCGCGGTCGGGACGGAAGTTGAAGAAGATGGCCGCGTCGCCCTCGTGGATGCCCTCGTTGTGGGCAGCGAAGGGCTCGACGAACTCGTCGCCGCGCGGATCCTTCTCGTAGTAGGCCTTGATACCGGCAACAGGGTCGACATCGGCATCGGACGCGTTGACCATGACGTCGTAGGCACGCTGGATGCGCTCCCAACGGTTGTCGCGGTCCATGGCCCAATAGCGGCCCGAGACGGTGGCGACGCGAGCGTCGCAACCGGTCTCCTCGGAGATCTTAGCCAGGAAGCCGCAGAACTCACTCATATAGCCAGCGCCGGACTGCGGGTCAACGTCGCGGCCATCCATAAAGGCGTGGACGCGAACGGTCTTGACACCGTGCTCGGCAGCCATCTTGACCAGAGCCTCGACGTGGTTCATGTGAGAATGAACACCGCCAGGGCTCATAAGGCCCATGAGGTGGAGAGTCTTGCCGTCAGCCTTGACGTCGTCCATAGCCTTGACGAAGACCTCGTTCTTGGCGATGGAGCCGTCCTTGATGGCATTGTTGATGCGCGAAAGCTCCTGGAACACGATGCGGCCGGCACCGATGTTGAGGTGGCCTACCTCGGAGTTGCCCATCTGGCCGTCGGGAAGGCCCACGTCCTCGCCCGAAGCACCGAGCGTGGTGTGAGGATACTTCTCGTATAGGCTATCAAGGAAGGGCGTCTTGGCAGCGGCGACGGCGTTCTCACCATCGGCCGGAGCAAGGCCGCAGCCATCCATGATAATCAGGAGTGCAGGAAGATGACGCTGTGCCATATGTCCTACTCGCCTGCCTTGACGACCATAGAGGCGAAGTCGGCAGCCTTGAGCGAAGCGCCGCCCACGAGGGCGCCGTCAACGTCGGGCTTGGCGACGAGCTCGGCAATGTTGCCGGGCTTAGCGGAACCACCGTACAGGACGCGGATGCCGTTAGCGAGCTCCTCGCCGAACATCTCCTTGAGGGTCTCACGGATAGCGCCGCAGACCTCCTGAGCGTCCTCGGCGGTAGCGGTCTTGCCGGTGCCGATGGCCCAGATG
>USPH01000073.1 GCA_900556515.1 uncultured Collinsella sp. | reverse complement strand
GCCGCTCCCCAGGACGTTGAGCCCGGCGCCGCCAAGTTCGACGACGAGACGCACGTGAATCAAATCGTGTAGTCCCGTTCTCGTTGGCTATTTGGGCCGGGCGTCCCGTACGTTCGGGAGCCCGGCCCGTTATTTTGAAAGGAAGTGGGGATGAACCGCTTCATCGACATCAACCCGGAGAGGTGCATCGGCTGCGGAACATGCCAGTCCGCCTGTGCCGACGCTCACCGGATGCAGGGTCTTCAGGATACGCCGCGCCTGGCGCTCGTGAAGACCGGCGGTATTTCGGCCGCCCTTGCCTGCCACCATTGCGAGGGTGCCCCCTGCGCCGAGGTTTGCCCGGTGAATGCCATCGAGCACGATGGCGATCGCATCCACGTCAAGGAGCAGGAGTGCATCGGGTGCAGGCTGTGCGCCATCGCGTGCCCCTTCGGAGCCATCCATCCCGATGGCACGTCTATCGCCGGTGTCGCAGGCATGTGCGACCCGACGCCTTCGTATCCTAAGTCCCTGAGCAGCCTGCTTACGTGGGCTCCTGGCCAGTACACCTGCGCTGTCAAGTGCGACCTGTGCGCCTTCGATCCGGACGGCCCGCATTGTGTGGCGGCGTGCCCCACCAAGGCACTGACCGTCATGGGCGGCGCGGCCGATCGCGAGCTCGACGAGGCCAAGCGCCTGCGCTCGATCGAAAACGGTCCCGTCGTCGACGTTACCGCTGTGGCCCAGGGCCTGTCCGAGAAAGCAGAAGGGAGCGTAAACAATGGATAGCATGACGTTGTTTATCGCATCGCTTGCCGTCTCGTGCATCGGTGCGCTCGCCTCGGTTCTGCTGATCAAGGCCGATAACGCCGCCAAGACCGCCGGCTGCCTTATCGGCGCCGTCGCCGCGGTGCTTTCGTTTGTGGCCGGTATCCAGGCCGTGCTGGGCAATGTCACGTCGGTCGATACCATCGTGTTTTTCCCGTTTGCCCATTTCCAGCTGCTGCTCAATCAGCTGTCCGGCCTGTTCGTGGCGCTCATCTCGGTGCTTGCGTTTGCCGGTTCGATCTACGGTCTCAACTACTTTGATGAGTACCCGGGCAAAAAGGGCCGCGCCGGCTTCTTCTTTAACACCTTCGTGGCGTCCATGATGCTCGTCATCACCGCCGACAACGTGTTTTGGTTCCTGGTCGCCTTTGAGCTCATGTCGCTGACCTCGTACTTCCTGGTCGTGATCGAGGAGAACGAGAACTCCATCCATGGCGGTTGGCTCTACTTTGTGATCGCGCACGTGGGCTTTGTGCTCATCATGGCGAGCTTCCTCACCATGACCAACTTCGCCGGTGGCTCGTTTGCCTTTGCGGATTTCCGCGCTACGCAGTTTAGCCCCGCGGTCGCATCCGTGTGCTTTGTGCTCGCCTTCTTTGGCTTTGGCGCCAAGGCCGGTATCATCCCGCTGCACGGCTGGCTGCCCAAGGCGCATCCCGAGGCGCCGTCCAACGTGTCGGCCCTCATGTCCGGCGGCATGATCAAGATCGGTATCTTCGGCATCCTCAAGGTGGGCCTCGACCTGCTCTCCGCCTCGGGCGTTCAGGTCTGGTGGGGCCTTATGGTCATGGTCTTCGGTGCGATCTCGTCGGTCCTCGGCGTGGCCTTCGCCCTGCAGGAGCATGACATCAAGCGCCTGCTGGCCTATCACTCCGTCGAGAACATCGGCATCATTCTGCTCGGCGTCGGCGCCTCCATGGCCGCTATGGCGCTCAACTCGGTCGGCATCGCCGTCCTGGCTCTGATGGCCGCCCTCTACCACACGTTTAACCACGCGATGTTTAAGGGCGAGCTGTTCCTGGGCGCCGGTGCGCTGCTGTACTCCACGGGTACGCGCAATATGGAGAAGATGGGCGGCCTGTTCCGTCGTATGCCGGCAACGGCCATCTGCTTCCTTATTGGCGCGCTTGCCATCTCGGCCATCCCGCCCTTCAACGGCTTTGTGTCCGAGTGGTTTACCTACCAGTCGCTGTTTAACGCCGCCATGCAGGGCGACAAGGCCGTCATGATCGTGGCCGTGTTCGCTGCCGTCGCGCTTGCCATTACCGGCGCGCTGGCTGTCACGTGCTTCGTCAAGGCCTATGGCGTCTCCTTTGCCTCCGCGCCCCGCTCCGAGGCCGCGGCCAATGCCAAGGAGGTTCCCGCCCCCATGGTGTTTGCGCAGGGCCTGCTCGCGGCCATCTGCGTCGTGCTGGGCATTGGCGCTCCCGTGATCGCGCCCGTGCTGGTCGATGTCGCCGCGTCCGTGCTGCATCCGTACGGTGGCGTGTTTGCCGCCGAGGGCATGGAGCTCATGAACCAGTACTCCGGCGCTGCCACCTCCACGCCCGCGATCGCCATTGCGCTCGTGGTGCTCGTCGGTCTTGCCTGCGGTTATCGCAAACTCAAGACCGTCGGCAAGGTGCAGAAGTCCCAGCCGTGGGCATGTGGCTATGCTCCAAACGAGCATATGCCCGTCGTGGCCACGACCTTCGCCTCCGAGGTGTCCTGGTTTATGCAGCCGCTCTACACGCTGCGCGACCGCTGCACGGCCGTCTGCTGGTCCATCGCGCACTTCTTCCAGAAGCTCACCGGTGTGGCCGAGGCTGTGGAGCCCGTACCCGACAAGGTTCTCGTCGATGCCCCGCATAAGGGTGTCGAGAAACTCGCCGACCTCGCGACTAAGCTCGAAGGCGGCAATTACAGCATCTATATCTGCTACATCGTCGCGGCACTCGTGGTGTTCCTCGTGCTCGCCGTGCAAATGGGTTAAGGAGGGGAGAGCATGAACAACATCGTACTTGCCGTTCTGCAGGGCGTGGTCGTTATGGCCGTCGCGCCGTTCTTCTCCGGTCTCGGTCGCGTTATCCGCGCCAAGATGCACAACCGTCGCGGCCCCAGCATCATGCAGGACTACCGCGACCTGGCCAAGCTCTTTGCGCGCCCCGAGTCCCAGAGCGAGGACGCGAGCTTTGCGCTGCGTATTATGCCGCCGCTGTTCTTCGCCGTCGCCTTTATGCTCGCGATGGGTCTGCCGCTCTTTACGGCACAAAGCCCCATCCCGGTCTTTGGTGACGCCATCACCATCATGTACAGCCTGGCGCTCGCCCGCTTCTTCTTCGCCCTCTGCGGTGTGGATTCGTCTAACGCCTACGCCGGTATCGGCGGCGTTCGCGAGCTGCTTATGAGCGTGCTCATCGAGCCGTCCATGCTGCTGGCGCTGTTTGCCGCCGCCCTGGTGTGCGGCTCCACCGACATCGCCACCATGGGTCAGCACATCATGACGGGTGCCATCGACGCACCGGTCGCCGTGATCCTTGCCGGCATTGCCTTTGCGATCGCCTGCTACATGGAACTCGGCAAGCTGCCGTTTGACCAGGCCGAGGCCGAGCAGGAGCTTCAGGAGGGTCCGCTCGCCGAGCTTTCCGGCCCGTCGCTCGCCATGGCCAAGCTCGCCATGTCCATGAAGCAGGTCCTGGTCGTCGCCTGGTTCTGCGCGATTTTTGTCCCCTGGGGCGAGCCCGCGACCGTGGGCGCCGCCGCTGTTCTGGGCGCCGTCATCTTCCTAGTGAAGTGCCTGATCGACTTTGTCGCGTGCGGCGTGATCGAGAACTCCTGCTCGCGTTCGCGTTTTAAGGTGCTTGGCAATCAGACCTGGGCCGTCGTGGGCATCGCCGTTCTGGCGTTTGTCTTCGTGGTCGTCGGCGTGTAGGAGAAGGGAGAAACAATGTCATTTGCAGTCAGTCTGTCCCTTCTCGGCTTGGTCGCTATCGCGGCCCCGATGGTGGCCTCGGTGCTCGTCGCCCTGTTCCCCCGTCCGTACGCCAAGTGGTTCAGCGTTTTGGGTGCCGCCGTCTCGACGGTCTGCACCATCGCCCTCGCCGCGAATTTCGCCGGCGCCGGCATGCCCGACACTCAGGTCCCCCTGATCTCGTTTGGGCAGACCCTCGTCATGGGATTCACCTTCGATCGCATGAGCACGCTGCTCGCGCCCGCCTTTGTGGGTATCGGCCTGCTTGTCGTGATCTATTCGATTCCCTATATGAGCGAGAACAACCGTGAGCATCCCGACGCACCGCGTCGTCGCTTCTACGCGTACCTCGCGACCTTCATTGGCGCCATGGCCGGCCTCGTGTACAGCTCGACCCTTTTGGGCCAGCTCGTGTTCTTTGAGATCACGGGTGCGTGCTCTTGGGGGCTCATTAGCTACTACATGACGCCTACGGCCAAGAAGGCCGGCATGAAGGCCCTGATCATTACGCATATCGGTGCGCTCGGCCTGTATCTGGGCGCCGCCATCGTGTTTGCCCATACCGGTACCTTCGCCATTACCGCGATTGCCGGCCTCGACGCCAAGCTCAAGGCTATCGTCCTTTTGCTCGTGCTGTTTGCGGCCTGGGCCAAGTCCGCACAGGTTCCCATGTACATGTGGCTGCCTTCGGCCATGGAGGCGCCGACGCCTGTTTCGGCCTACCTGCATGGCGCCTCGATGGTTAAGGTCGGCGTGTGCGTGTTCGCGCGTGCACTCGTCTCTGCCGGCGAGATTCCCGAGATCGTGGGCTGGGTTGCCATTATCGACGCCATGGTCACCATGCTCTTTGGTTTCCTTATGTACCTGCCGCAAAAGGACATGAAGCGTCTGCTGGCCTTCTCCACGATCGCTCAGCTCTCCTATGTGTTCTTTGGTCTGGGCCTTTCGGTCTTTGGCAGCCAGCTGGCCTTTGACGGTGCCGTGTGCCATATCTTTAACCACGCGTTCGCCAAGACCCTGTTCTTCCTGATCGCCGGTTCGTTCTCCTTTACGCTCGGCACGCGTATGCTGCCCAAGCTTCGCGGCATCGTAAAGAAGTACCCGATCTCGGGCGTGGGCTTTGGTGTCGCGGCGCTCGCCATCGCCGGCGTGCCGCCCATGAACACGTTCTTCTCGAAGTTCCAGATCATCGCCGGCGGCTTTTCCGTGGGTGCCGGCAACGTCGCGATCCTGGTGCTCGTGTGCATCATGGTCGCCGAGACCGTCGCCACCTTTGCCTGGTTCCTCAAGTGGATGGGCTATTGCCTGCCCGGAGAGCCGAGCGAAGAGGTCGCTGCGGGTGCCCCGCTTCCCCGCGCGATGGCGTTCGTGTTCATCGTGCTCATCATCATGGTCATCGTCAGCGGCCCGCTTTCGGCCAGCTGGATCGGTTAGGAGGTAGAACGACATGGGTTATTCGATCGTCAACATCCTTGGCGGCCTTCTGATCGTCACGTCCACCATGGTGGTCGTCTCCAAGAACATCAAACATGCCATCAACTGGTATGCGGTGCAGTCGCTGGTGCTCGTGGGGCTGCTCGCCACGCTCGGTGTCACCACCGGTGCGCAGGAGCTGCTCATGTGGGCTGGATCTGCCTTTATCACTAAGGTCGTCCTGGTCCCTTATATCCTCAACCGCGCATACAAGAAGATGGGCGAGCCGAGCGATGCATCGCTCAAGGCCGGCCTTAAGCCCGCGTGGGCCATTTGCATCATCGCCGTGGAGGTCGCGATCTGCTTTGCCGTCGTGACGCAGATTAGCCTGCCCACGGCCGAGGTCGCAACGCCTGCGCTCGCTATTAGCTTCGCTCACTTCTTTGTGGGTCTTACCTGCATCATCTCGCAGCGCAACATCATGAAGCAGATCTTTGGATACTGCCTTATGGAAAACGGCAGCCATGTGACGCTCGCGCTTTTGGCCCCCACCGCTCCCGAGATCATCGAGATCGGTATCGCCACCGACGCCATCTTTGCCGTCATCATCATGTCCATCGTCGTGCGTCGCATTTGGGACGACTCCCACTCGCTCGATGCGCGCGACCTGTCCGAGCTGAGGGGGTAGTCCATGGAAACGTTGATTCTCGCCCTGCTCGCGACTCCTTTGGTGTTCTCGCTGGTCATGGCGTTTTTGCCCAAGAACACGTCCTATAACGTGTTTGCCGGTCTCAACCTGGTCTCCGTCGCAGCCGTCCTGGTGCTGTCGATTGTGACGGCCGGTGACGTCCTTATGAGCGGCGACACCGCGAGCGCTCTTGGCCTGTGGTTCCACCTCGATTCGCTGGGCGCCATCTTTGTGCTGCTCATCGGCTTTATCGGTTTTCTTACCGGGCTGTTCTCGCTGCCCTATGTAAAGGCCGATATCGAGGAGGGCTCCATGCCCGCCGAGCGCGCCAAGCAGTATTTTGCGCTGTTTAGCCTGTTCGTGTTCACCATGCTGCTCGCGTGCCTGTCCAACAACATGATCCTCACGTGGGCCGCCGTGGAGGCAACCACGCTTTCCACCGTGTTCCTCGTGGGTATCTACAAGAACAAGACGGCCCTCGAGGCTTCTTGGAAGTATGCGATGGTCTGCACCGCCGGCGTGGCCTTTGGCCTGTTCGGTACGCTGCTGATTTACGCCAACGCCGCCGACGTGATTCCCAACGCCCACGAGGCCGCATTCCTGTCGTGCGTGCTGCCGTATGCCGACCAGTTCGATCCGACGCTCATGCGCCTCGCCTTTGCGTTTATCGTGATCGGCTTTGGCACCAAGGCCGGCCTGTTCCCCATGCACACTTGGCTGCCCGATGCCCACTCCCAGGCCCCGAGCCCTGTCTCGGCCCTGCTCTCGGGCGTGCTGCTTAAGTGCGCCATGCTTGTGATCATGCGCTTCTATGGCTTTACCATCCAGGCCGTGGGTGCCGAGTATCCGCAGCTTTTGCTGCTGATCGTCGGCACGCTGTCCATTTTGGTGGCGGCACTTTCGATGTTTCGCCAGGACGACCTCAAGCGCCGCTTTGCGTACTCGTCTGTGG
>USPH01000072.1 GCA_900556515.1 uncultured Collinsella sp. | reverse complement strand
GAACTTCTGACCTCTTCCGTGTCAGGGAAGCGCTCTCCCCCTGAGCTAAACGCCCAAATGGAGCGGACAACGGGGCTCGAACCCGCGACCCCAACCTTGGCAAGGTTGTGCTCTACCAACTGAGCCATGTCCGCTTACGAGGATTAATCTTACGTGATGCCCGCATCCTATGCAAGAACTTTTTTTAAAAAGTTTTGCAACGCCCTCGCGAACCTCGCGAAGACATCAGCCACCACGGAAGGCGCGGGCAAACGCAATCTCGCCGCAAGAGACCCCTACATCTCACCGAGCATGATCCAGGCAGAGCTGTCCTGCGCGAGCCTGCCGTCTGCAAGCGGTGATGAGGTGAGCAGGACCCTGCCCGCCGGCAGCTCCACGGGTGCTGCGCCGAAGTTCGTCACACACGCCCAGCCGTTGTCGCGGCGATAGGCGATAACGCCGCCCTCGGCGCCCTCGGCACCATCCGCAAGACCGGTGCGCCCGTCAAGATCGAGCCACGCAAGATCGTTGGCGCAGCCGCGCAGCTTGCGCCGAAGCCAGAGGGCGTCACGATAGAGCGCAAGCATCGATGTCGGGTCCGCTTCTTCCCTATCGGCAGCGTAATCGGAAAACCATGCAGGTTGCGGCAGATGGGGCGCCGCATCGGCGTCCGCCGGCGAAAACCCAAACGATCCGCCCTGCGCGGGATCGTCCGCCGCCACCCACGGCAGGGGCACACGGCAGCCGTCGCGCCCCTTCTCACGCTTCGGTCCGCGCGTATTGGTCGCAGTAGGATCTTCGAGTGCAGCCCACGGGATGTCAGCCACCTCAAAAAGGCCGAGCTCCTCACCCTGATACACGTATGCCGAGCCCGGAAGCGCCAGTTCAAGCAAAAGGGCCGCCCGCGCGCGGCGCTCGCCGAGTTCACGGTCCTCGTCATAAGACGACCCGTCGCGTAAGAGCCAGTCGAGCGCAATCTGGTGGTAGCGCGTCGCCTTGATTTGCGGCAGGGCATAGCGTGTCGCCACGCGCGGCACGTCGTGGTTGGAGAGTACCCAGGTCGAGGCGGAATCGGATTCGACGGCTGCCTTCAAGCCCTTCTCGATTGCAGTGTGCATGTCATCATAGGTCCAAGTGGCCTTGGCAAACTCAAAGTTGAATGTCTGGCCAAGCTCGCTGGGACGCGCATAGAGATACTGGCGCTCGGGCAGCACCCACGCCTCGGCAACGGCACTGCGCGGCGGATTATAGCGGTCGAACACGCGGCGCCACTCGCGATAGATCTCGTGGACCTCATTGCGGTCCCACAGCGGATGGGTGCCGTCGTCAACCATGTCATCGCCCTCGGCGAGATGCCACCGGTCGAGGTCATCGCGGTCGAGATCCTTGGCGAGACCCTGCGCCACATCAATGCGAAAGCCGTCGACGCCTCGATCGCTCCAAAACGCCAGGACGTCGCAAAAGAGCGCATGAACCTCGGGGCATGACCAGTCAAAGTCCGGTTGCTCGGGCGTAAACATGTGCAGATACCACTGACCGTCCGCAACACGCGTCCATGCGGGGCCGCCAAAGTTGGCATTCCAATTGGTGGGAGGCAGCTCGCCATGCTCGCCGCGACCATCGCGGAAGATATAACGGGCGCGCTCGGGCGATCCGGGGCCGGCGGCAAGAGCGGCTTTGAACCAGGGGTGCTGGTTGGATGAATGGTTGGGCACGATGTCGACGATGACCTTGATGCCGCGCGCGTGAGCCGCAGCGATCATGTCATCGAAGTCGTCAAGCGAGCCGAGACGCAGGTCGACATCGCAGTAGTCCGCCACATCATAGCCGCCATCGACAAGAGGCGATGGGTAAAACGGGCTCAGCCAGATGGCCTCGATACCCAGCCGCTCAAGATAGTCCATCTGCTGGGTAATGCCCGCGATATCGCCCAGACCCGAACCAGTCGAATCCTTAAACGAGCGCGGGTAGATCTGATAGATCGCGGCATCGGACATCCATGAGCGCGAAGAAGACTTTTCTGTAGCCATGGGGCGTATCTCCCTTGCAACGAGGTTATGCGAGATGCCCACGATGATACGCCCAAAGCGGACATTCGCGACAAACAACGCCACAGCCACGCCCCAAAACGATCGCCCCCTCTCGGGCTCGAGCCCATGCGATGGATACAAAAAAGCCCGGCTACCGTGGTAGCCGGGCTGTTGCGTTTGGAGCGGACAACGGGGCTCGAACCCGCGACCCCAACCTTGGCAAGGTTGTGCTCTACCAACTGAGCCATGTCCGCATATGTAAAACAAAACGGGCGCCGGAGCGCCCGGATGTTGCCTGGAGGCGAAGCCCGGATTCGAACCGGGGGTAAAGGCTTTGCAGGCCTCTGCCTTACCACTTGGCCACTTCGCCGAAAAAAGACCGCCTAAACGGTCCGGAAATGCAATGGAGCGGACAACGGGGCTCGAACCCGCGACCCCAACCTTGGCAAGGTTGTGCTCTACCAACTGAGCCATGTCCGCTTGCGGGTTATTAATTTACGCGAGTTGTCCAAAAGACGCAAGTACTTTTTTCAAAAAACTTGTCTGCCGCATGTTCTTAGTAGCTAAACGCGCTAAAGCGATTGGCTAGGCACACGATTCCAGCGCTCCGCTAAACAGCTTCACCATCTGTACGCGCGTGCCGGCGCCGTCCGTACGACGAGCAACCTCCACGTTATCGACGAGCATACGCATAAGCTTGATGCCACGGCCGTGCTCCTCGGATGCGACCGGCTCGCTCGTTTCATCGATAGAATAGCCGGCACCTCGATCAAGCACCTCAACCACAACGCGATCGCCATAGGCCTGAACCGTCAGGACGCACCCGATACCGCCCGCATGGTCATAGGCATTACCCAGCGCCTCCCCCGACGCCAATGCGACATCGTAGCGCTCGTCACGGCGCAAGGGAAGCGATTCAAGGAGTTCGGCGATGCGATGTCGGTAGTATGGAAGATTCTCGATACCCTGACGGACCTCGACGCTCTTACTCCAGCGAGGCAGCTCCCCCACCGGAATGGCGGGAATAGACTCCCGTGCCGGCCCCGCGACATGAAGGATATCGACAAGACGAGCAATCTCCAAAAAGCGAACAACTTCACCCGATGCATTGACGAGCGAAAGCAGGCCTTCTCGCCTCATGAGCTCACGAGCGCGCGTAAGCAGGAATGCCAAGCCCGTCGAATCGATAAAGCTAACAGCCTGACAGTTGATGACAACACGACGCACGCCGCGGCCAATCAAAGCATCCAACCGCCGACGCAGCGCAGGCACCGTGGCGATGTCGATATCGCCTGGTGGCGTCAAAACCGCTATGTCATTCCACTCATTCATACGACCATGGTTCCCCAAAAAAGCCCACTCGATGCATTCGTTTCCCCAACCGTACGGATTCAGCCCGCCCAGCGTCGTCTATGAACGACCCCGTAAAAACTCAAGGGACACCAATGCAATGTCATCGTCCAGCGCCGATTCGGTAAATCGGTCAAGCTCGCCCAAGACCTTGCCGCAGATTCCCGATACGCCCTCACCCGAGACAGAGAGCAGAAGGTCACGAAGGCGCTGCTCACCAAAGAACGCTCCGGTGCGGTCGCGGGCCTCAATCGTTCCGTCCGTATACATGAAGAGCATGTCGCCAGGAGCGAACGTAAACACGCCTGTCTCGTACACCATGCTCTCAAAGGCACCGATTACGCCCGATTGGCATCCAAGCAGCTCGACCTCTCCCCCACGGGCCTCGCCGCCACCCAGCGGCATCGACTCTGGCCTAATGACCATGGTCGGAGGATGGCCCGCCGAACAATACGTTGCGCGTCCGGCTTTAAGGTCAATCTTGGCGATAAAGGCTGTCACGAACGTCTCGACCCTCGAAAAGCCCATGAGCATACTGTTAAGAGAGCGTGCCATGCGGGCCGGTCCAGCGCCCTCCCACGCATATGCCGTCAGGGCCGTCTTGACGAGCGCGGACATCGATGCGGCCTCAATGCCTTTGCCAGACACATCACCCAGAATCATGACGGCGCAGTCGTCGGGAAGACGGATGAGCGTATAGAAATCGCCGCCGACCAACGCCGAGTTCGTGGCTGACAGGTACACCGAATCGGTTGCGATACCCGGAACATCCCCCAGGGAATTTCTCATGCCGATCTGAAGGGTCTGAGCGATATGGCGCTCCTCGCGCTTTTGAGATTCGCCTTCGTAGATCAGTTCAAAGTCATGCGCCAAGTGCACCAAGTAGTCATATTCAAGATCATCAATCGGCTCTTGGCTACCATCACGAAGCAGCAGCGCGCGCGTCGTCGGGCTCTTCGCAACAGAAGCAGGAACAATTGCGTCGTTACTGTGCTTGCCATCACCCTTAGAGCGTGGTCGCCCCGCCTCGATGCCGGAGTCGACGTAGAGACCTTGACAAGGCAGACCATGCGCCCTAAGCCAGCCTCCCATAGGCATCGATTCGTCAACGCGAGTTATACGGACGTGTTTAAGGTCCTCGGCACTCGTACCGCCCAAAACAGATGCCTCAAAGCCATCAGGGCCAGCCCCCAGACGTGCCGCTGGCGCCGTCGTGGAAAAGAAAAGCTTCTCGGGATCGTCCGGCAAAGCAACGCGACTGCCACCTTCAAAATCTATGACGTAGGAATCCAGACTGGCGTCATACTCAACAGGGCAAAAATGGCAGTTAAGCATATTGCAGATCTCGGACGATACCGCCTGGGTAGCCGCGGCGGAATCGTCTAGAAAGGTAAACAACTCATCACGCAAGACATTGAGCGAGCGGCCAAGCTCGGCCGTGCGACGGGAGCGAAGGCTCGATGCCATGCCGACCAGCTGGATAGACAGGTAATCGCAAATGACCTCGAGCACATTAACGTCATAGGCGAGCGGTGCCTGGGGGCGTTTCCAACCAACTTCCAGCACGCCAAGAATCTGCGTACCGTAAAAAACGGGAAGACAGATCTCGCTGCGGTACGGAGGCATATCCTGCATGCGCAACAGGTGCTTAGAACGATTGTCCAGGTCCATGAACATACCGGAGGCGGCCTTATCACCCTCAAGGTCCTGTTGAATCGACAAGCGACAGGCACGCGACTCACGAAGAACATACGTCGGAATGCCAGCGCCATACGGCAAAAACTCAGGCAGGTAGCTGTCGTACAGCTCCTTGGAAACACCGCGAAGTTTAAAACCGCCGCTCTCAGAAAAATAGATAGCGGCACCCGAAGCATCGAGCGTTCCTACAAGCTGGTTCAAAACGGTATCAAGTAGGCTGGGCAGCTCATCGGAGCCCACGGTACTCATAATGACCGAGAGAGTGCCAGAGAGACGCTTGTTCGCAACTCTAAGCTCCGATAACGCACGCTTAAGTTGACGGTCGTGAGAATACTGTTCCTCGATACTGTGAAGCGCCACTAGGACACGTGGTGCGCGGTGCCCAAAGATGCGTGGAGGCGTTACGGAGCCCGCGCGAACCAAGACGGGGATAAAAGAGCCGTCACTCAGCTTGAGCATCAGTTCGTTCTCGAAGCCATCAGTTTCAAATGGCAGACGATGTTCCGTCGCACGTTCAAAAGCGGACGAGTACAGGACGTCTTTAACATCTCCACCGATGACATCGGCGCGTTCCTCGCACATCAACCCAAGTAAGCGATTATTCACATGCAGAATGGTTCCGTCGAGCTCGCAGATGATGACAGCATCGCTCGTGATCTCGACTAGTTGGGCAACGTCTGCCCACTCGTTGCGTTCAAGCGTTTCCATCGTGGACCCCACCGTCTATCGGTAACAAAAAAGCCTCCGAAGAGGCTTCTCAAATGCGATGGTGTCGGAGGCGGGACTTGAACCCGCATGACCAAAAAACGGTCACTAGCACCTCAAGCTAGCGCGTCTGCCAATTCCGCCACTCCGACATGCTCTGTTGTGTTCGGCTTCATTGCCGCTCGCAACGAAGAAGATAATACCCTAGGCCCAGATGAGTATGCAAGGACTTTTTTCAAAAAAGTTTGAGATGCGATCCCATCATGACATTAGGACAAGATGTCTGCAGGTCAGAGGGTGTGGTGAAAGCCATATCTCATCCAATGATCCGTATGGCCTCCGCTTCCTGAGACGAATGCAGCAGTATGGCCCTACCCGCCCGCCAGGCGCATACAGGCTTGAATTGCGGGCCTATGACCGGGAGGTCGCCCCTCCGGCACAGCGGCATCCAAGGCGAAGATCGCGCAAGGCCTTGCCGCGATAGAAAAGAGCCCCGGACAACCGGGGCTCCTATGCGATCGCTACAGATCGATATGGCTCTCCTTGATGGGAAACGGCTCCGCGTAATGGCACGCGCAGAAATGCCCCGGGGCAACCTCATTGAAGGAGGGCTGGTCCTGAGAGCAACGCTCGTTTGCCATCGGACAACGCGTATGGAACCGGCAGCCGGACGGCGGATCGAGCGGCGAGGGCGGATCCCCGGCGAGGATGATGCGCTTGCGCGTACGCTGGATATCCGGGTCAGGCACGGGAACGGCCGACAGCAAGGACTGAGTGTACGGATGGTGCGGCTCGGTGTAGAGCGTCTTCCAGTCGGAAAGCTCGACAAGCTTGCCGAGGTACATGACGCCCACGCGGTCGGAAATATGCTGGACGACGGACAGGTCGTGCGCGATGAAAAGATACGCCGTACCGAACTTGTCCTGAAGGTCCTTGAGCAGGTTAAGAACCTGCGCCTGAATAGAGACGTCGAGTGCGGAAACCGGCTCGTCGCAGATGATGAGCTTCGGGCGCAGGATGAACGAGCGAGCGATGCCGACGCGCTGACGCTGACCGCCGGAGAACTCGTGCGGGTAGCGGTTGATGTGCTCGGGATTGAGGCCGACA
>USPH01000071.1 GCA_900556515.1 uncultured Collinsella sp. | reverse complement strand
TCGTGGGCTCGGAGATGTGTATAAGAGACAGGTGCAGGGCCGAGAGCGGCGTGGGCTCACCGATGCCGAGCGAATAGAACTCCCAGATGTTGTCGTTCTCGCGATCGGGATTGTCGAGCTTGTTCACCAGCAGAAAGACCGGCTTGTCGGAGCGCTTGAGCATGCGGGCGACCGACTCGTCCTCCTCGGTGACGCCGGTGCGGCCGTCGACCACAAACAGGATGACGGCGGCTTCCTCGGCGGCGGCGAGTGCCTGGTCGCGGATGGACGTGGCAAACACGTCATCGCTCTTGAGCGGCTCGATGCCGCCCGTGTCGACGATAGTGAACTCGCGGCCGTTCCAATCGGCCGTGTGATACGAACGGTCGCGCGTGACGCCGCGGGACTCGTGGACGATGGCGTCCGAGGTCTGGGCTAGGCGGTTAACGAGCGTGGACTTGCCCACGTTGGGGCGTCCAACGACGGCGACGATAGGTTTCATCTGCTCTCCTTTAATGGGTAGGGTCAGTGGAAGTGTTAGAGTCGGCAGGCACAATGCCAAGGATGTGCTCCAGGGTATCGAGCAGCTCATGCGGCATGGTCGACACCACATGAACCTCGGCGCCGCGACTGGTAAGGCTTGCGAGTAAATCGTCACGATGATACTCGTCAAGCGTCATGCCGTCAGCGTTGAACATGAGCTTAGGCACAAAGAGCATAACCCCCGAGAGGTCCTGCGGCAGCTGTTCCAGAATGTCGCAGGCGACGATGAGGCCGGTCACGTCCACGTTGCCGCCAAAGTAGCGATTCTTGATGGCCGTGACGGTGCCGGCGAGCCCCTGCGGCGATTCCACGAAACGTGCCACGGTGTCGCGTGCGCTGGCGCCCGAGAGGCACAGCAGGTGCTGGCTGCGAGCGGCGATGGCCTCGCGGACGCGGGCCAGTCGCTCGGCATCGGCGGCAAGCACGTCGTCCGTCTCGTCTAGGTATGAGCGGATCATGCCGATACCGTCGTAGTACTGCGGATAGCCGTCGTAAAAGTCCGCCTCGGGCGGATCGATGCCGGCGTCTAGGTAGAACTCGTCGCTCATCTGGAAGGTGTGGCGGCCAAAACGCTCGTAAGCGCGGTCCTGGTAGGGACGGATCATGGCAATGGTCTCGCGCGCCAGTTCGGGCTTGTCGCTGTATGACCAGCTAAAGCGGTTCTGATGCTTGGTAAAACCGAGCGGCACAATGCCCAGGCTTGTGATTTGCTCGTGCTCCTCGCAAAAGCGCAGGGTCTTTTCCAGCTCCTCGCCGTCGTTCATGCCGGGGCACAACACGATCTGCGCGTGAATCTCGATGCCGGCGGCCATGATGGTCTCGAGTACGTCCATGCCGCGCTGGGCGTTGCGGCCCATCATACGACGGCGGACGTCGGGGCTCACGGCATGGACCGACACGTTCATGGGGCTCATGTTGCGGGCGATGACGTTTTGCACGTCCTCGTCGGTGAGGTTCGTGAGCGTGACAAAGTTGCCCTGCAAAAAGCTCAGGCGGTAGTCGTCGTCGCGAATATAGAGCGTTGAGCGGCCGCCCTTGGGCAGCATGGTCATAAAGCAGAACACGCAGGCGTTCACACAGGTACGCATGCCATCGAAGATAGGGCCATCGAACTCAAGGCCCCAGTCCTCTCCCGGGAAGCGGTCGAGCTCGACGGAGGTGACGGTGCCGTCGCGCGGGTCGAATACCTCCAAATCAACGGTGTCGTCGTCGGCCTCCCAAAGCCATACGATCATGTCGGTGAGCGCCTCACCGTTGACCGTGAGCACGCGCATGCCCGGCTCGATACCCACATCCCATGCGGGCGATTCGGGACGCACATTCTTAACGAGCGCGCCCTCACCCGGCTCGGGGTCGCGGCTGCGCCCGTAATCGGCCACCTCGGCGGCGTATGCGGGTACGGTCTGGTCCATGGTTAGCGGCAAAGCTCCTTGATGCGCTCGACGGCGCGCTCGATGTGTTCTTGCGGGGTGGAGGCTCCGGCGGTGATGCCGATGTGGTGAGCGTCGGTAAACCACGCGGCCTGGAGCTCGGAAGCTTCCTCGATGTGATGCGTGTGCTCGCAGGTGTCTGCGCAAATCTGAGCCAGGCGGCGGGTGTTGCCCGAGTTCTTGCCACCCACGACGACCATGCAATCACAGCGTTTGGCAAGTGATGCGGCTGCCTGCTGGCGCTCGCTCGTGGCGGCGCAGATGGTGTTGATCACGCGCAGCTCCTGCACGCGCGGGGTGATGGCAGCCACGACCTCGGCGAGGTTCTGCGCGGTCTGGGTGGTCTGCACGACGAGGCCCACCTTGCCCCTGAGCGACAAGGCGTTGGCGTCAGCGGCACAGCTCACGACCTGCGCATCGTCGCCGGCGTGACCCAGAATGCCCTCGACCTCGGGATGCCCCGGCTCACCCACGACCACCATGCGATAGCCCTCGCGCACCAGGCGCTCCGCTGCAACATGGACCTTCTTCACGTAGGGACAGGTGGCGTCGACCACGTTGAGGCCGCGCTTGCGGGCAGCATCGATGACCTGCGGCACCACGCCGTGGGCGCGGATGATCACGGTGCCGGTTGCGGCGTCGTCCAGGGTTTCGGCCAAGCCAACGCCTGCCTCAGCGAGCTCGCGTACCACGATGGGGTTATGGATGAGCGGCCCCAAGGTATGGACCTGAGCGCACTCACCTGCCTGCGGTGCGGCGGCTAGCGCCATATCGAGCGCGCGCTGCACGCCGTAGCAAGTGCCGGCGTGGGCTGCGATCTCGATGGTGGGCGCGCCGTCCTGATCGGACGCAGTCACGGCGGTGTTCGTCAGGTTCTCGCTCATGGCTAGAACCTGCCCGGATGCTCGGCGCACAGCTCGTCTCGCATGGCGTAGACGCGGTTCATGGCCTCGGACTCAAACCATTCCAGGCGCTCCGTGCGCTTAAGCCCGGCCGGTGCGTCGGAAAGCGAGACAGCCTTGCCGGCGCGGATCCAGCATTTCTTGGGACACATGATCTTTTTGCCCGCGGGCGTGATATCGGACCAGCCGCAGATGGCGAGCGGGTTGACGGGCGCCTTGCCCATCTGGGCGATGAGCGCAAAGCCGCCGTGGACCTCGGGCTTGATCTCGCGCGAGCGGATGCGCGTGCCCTCGGGGAAGATCAGGACGTCCTCGCCGCGCTGCAGTGCATGCTGAGCGGCGCGCAGGCACTTCATATCGGCAGTACCGCGCTCGACGGGGATGCCGCCAACGCGGCTAAAGGCCCAGCGCACAATCTTGCTCTTGGCGAACTCGGACTTAAAAATGGGGCGAATGCGGCGGCCGCCAAAGAACAGCGCCGTCTCCACGGCCAAGAGCTCGGCCATTGAAGTGTGGTTGCAGATGACCACGCTGCCGCGGCTGTCCTGGCGCTCAAACAGCAGATCGGCGTCCTCTACCTTCCAGCGCCACATGAGCTTGGAGAAGGCCCAAAGGATGGCCATGACTACGACGACGGTGCCGCGGATGAGCGCTGGAAACTCGGCGTAGGGGGCGTTGTAATAGTCCTCGGGCGTCTGCTTAAACAGGCGCATGGGCTACCTCCTTTGGTTAATGAGGTCCTCGATTATCGAGACGACCTCGTCGATGGTGTGGGCGGTGGAGTCGACGTGCACGGCGTCCTCGGCGGGCACGAGCGGGGCGACCTCGCGGCTGCTGTCGAGCTTGTCGCGCTGCTTAAGGGCGTCGAGGGTCTCGTCGACCTCGGCTTCGAGCTGCTCGGACGTGAGCGGCTGGGCGTCGTTTTGGTGACGCTGCAGCACGCGGCGGCGGGCGCGCTCACGCGGGTCGGCGGTCAGGAAGACCTTGACCTGCGCGTTAGGGAACACGACGGTACCGATGTCGCGACCCTCGGCCACGATATCGCGGTCCTCGGCGGCGCGGCGCTGGTGGATGAGCATGGCGGCGCGCACGCCCGGATAGGCCGAGACCTTGGACACGTTGGCGTCGACCTGCGGGGTGCGGATGGCGGCCGAAGCGTCCTGGCCGTCAATGGTCAGGCGCGTGTCCTCGCCGGTGCCGTTTGTAAAGCGGATCTCGATTTGCTCGGCGAGGGCGTCGATGGCCGCCTCGTTATCCAAGTCGATGCCGCGGTCGAGCGCGGCGAAGGTGACGGCGCGATACATGGCGCCCGTGTCGAGCTTGTTAAAGCCCAGCTGGCGGGCGATCTCCTTGGCGATGGTGGACTTGCCGGAACCGGCGGGGCCGTCGATGGCGACGATCATGCAATGCTTCCTTTCGGTGGTTGACGTGCTGGTATGGGACGCGGACGCTGCGGCTTAGCGGATTGCCTAGCCCGTGTATCGCTCGCGGTAGGTGTTGCGCTTGGGTGCGGATCCGTGGCTGCCGTGGTGACGCGTGCGGGCCGCGGACGTGTCCTGGGGCTTGCCACCGCCGTGCTTGGCGCTCGCCTGCTTGGGCGGGATACCACCGCTTTTGAGGATCTGCACCTCGAGGTCGGTGAGCTCGCGCCACGAGCCCTTGGCCACATCCTTGAGCTCAAGGCCGGCAAAGTTGCAGCGGTGCAGGCGGATCACCGGATGGTGAATCTTGCTCAACATGCGCTTAACCTGGTTTTTACGACCCTCGCGGATGATGACCTCCACGGCAGTGGTACCAGGCTTGACGCCCTGGGGAGCTACGGCCTCGGCCTCGCGTGCGGTGATGACTCGGCAGATTGCCGGCTGGCAGAGGCCGTCGTCGAGCTCGATGCCACGGCGTAGCGGCGTGAGGTCGCGGTCGGTTAGCTGCCCGTCCACAAGTGCCTGGTAGGTCTTATAGACATGCTTGCTGGGGTGCAGCAGGTCCTGTGACAGGTCGCCGTCGGTGGTAAAGAGCAAAAGGCCCGTGGTGTCGCGGTCCAGGCGGCCCACCGGGAAGAGTCCCGGAAAGCGGTCGCGGGGGACCAGGTCGGCCACGCAAGGGCGCTCCTGCGGGTCGCTCATGGTGGTGAGGTAGCCGGTCGGCTTGTAGAGCATCAGGTACACGGCGCCCTGGTCGAGCTTGACGGGCATGCCGTCGACCTCGATGTGATCGTGGTCGACATCGACCTTGGTGCCCAGCTCGGTCGCGACCTGGCCGTTGACGGTCACGCGGCCGGCGGTCATCAGGTCCTCCGACCCGCGGCGGCTTGCCACGCCCGCGCGCGCCAAAAAACGCTGCAGGCGCATGGTGTGCGGGTAAACGGGCTGGGAGTCGGTTGCGGGTACTGCGTTGCCCACGGCGTGCGTCTCCCCTACTTCGTTAGTCCTCGTCATGCAAATCCTCCGAGGTCTCGTCGACGACTAGGGTCTCCAAGTCCTCGACTGCCTCAACATCCTCAACATCGGTATCGAGCAGTTCGCGCTCTTCGTCCAGGTCCTCGGCCTGTTCCTCGAGCGTGGACTGAATACTGCGGCCGCTCAGGCGCTCGCGGATAAACTGACGTGACTGCTCGTCGGGGGCAAACTGTTCCAGGTCGGGCAGGTCGCGGGTGGAGCGCAGACCGAACTTCTCCAAGAAGGCGTTGGTCGTGCCGTAGATGATGGCCTGACCGCGCTGGGGGTCGCGGCCGAGCTCGCGCACCAGACCCTTGTCCACGAGCGACGCGATGACGCCGTCGGAATTGACGCCGCGGATGCCCTTGACCACCTCGCGCGTCACGGGCTGGTGGTAGGCGATCACGGCTAGGGTTTCGAGCGCCGCCTGCGACAGCTTTTGCGTGTCCCAGCTCAACACATAGGCCTCGACCACGTCGTGGTAAGCGGGGTGCGTAAACAGGCGCCAGCCGCCGGCGACCTCACGCAGCTGAAAGCCGCGGTTGGCCTCCTCGTACTCAACCTTGAGCTCGGCCAAAAGCGACGCACACTCGCCGGGGGCGATATCCAGTGCGCCGGCCAGCGCGGGTGCACTTACGGGGTCGCTCGACACCAGCAGCAGCGCCTCGAGGGCGCCTTTGAGGCTGTTTGCCTCCAGAGTGGAAAGGGTTGACATGGTTGCGGCTCCTATTCGGTGAGCTCGGGGCCCTCGCCGGGCACGTAGGCCTCGGCGCCCTCGACGCGGTTGATGCGGATGGTTCCAAAGATCTCGTCCTGGCTCAGCGTGAGCGAGCCGCGCTTGGCGAGCTCAAGCATGGCCAGGAAGGTGACGACGAGCTGCTCGGTGGTGGCGTCGCCGTCCAGCAGTTCACGGAAGGTGCAGGTTTGGTGCGCCGTGGTAAAGCGGTCGACCGAGGCCACAGTTAGGTCGAGCGGTACGCGATGCGGCGCCACATGCTCGGCCTCCAGCAGGAAGGTCTGTCGCTTGCCGTCCAGGTCGGCGCAGATGACGGCGAGACCGCGCAGGGTGATGCCTGCCAGGTAGTCGGGCATGAGCCCCAGGAACTCCGGGTCGGGACCGGCCACACGCGGGTGCATGCGGCTTTCGGCCTGCATGCGGGCACCGAGGGCCGCAGCCGCGCCCTTAAACTGCTTGTAGGCAATCAGGCGCTGGATCAGGACCTCTCGCAGGGCGTCGCCGTCGAGCGCGCTGAGCTCCTCGAGGTCTTCGTCGAACTCGTCATCGTCGTCATCGACTTTGCGCGGGGCCTCCTGCGGCACCAGAGAGGCGGCCTTGATGTCCAAAAGGGTTGCTGCAACCAGCAAAAAGTCGCTCGCCACGTCCAGGTCCAGCGCCTCGATGCGCTCGGCCTCGGCAAGGTATTGCTCGGCCACCTCGCTGATGGAGATGGCGCCGATATCTACTTTTTGGCGGGTTACCAGCTGCAGCAGCAGGTCGAACGGTCCGCTGTAGACCTGCGTCGACACGCGATACGACATCTTCGACCTCCTTTGACGGCGCCTTCGCGGCGCGGTTTGGGTGCACGTTGCGACCGTTTTGCACGGTCG
>USPH01000070.1 GCA_900556515.1 uncultured Collinsella sp. | reverse complement strand
CTACACTTCTAGCTTCGTCGGCAGCGTCAGATGTGTATAAGAGACAGCGCTTACAGCGATATCGATGATCGCGAGCGCTTTGAGGGGGCGGGGGAGACCGTGACGATTCCCGCCGGCGGCGTTGCCGTCGTCGAAATTGACGAGGCCTACCGTGTCGTGGCCGATGCCGCGGATCCCCGCGTCGTGGTACTGCACGTGACGGTCGAAGGTTATTCCTTCCCCAACAAGTAGTATTCGTCCGCCTGGACGTTTGCTTCGCGCCATTAAGGGGGATGGCTTTGTTGACTCCCTTTTCCCCATTCCCCTTAGCAGGTGCGCCGTCCGTGTTTGCACTTGCAGCTCGGACGGGTTTAGATGACATTTAATAGATGATTGGGAGGGCTTATGAGCTCTGAAAAACGAGGAACGATTGGTTCGTTCGCTCTGCTGGGCATGACGGTCGCCGCCGTGTTCGGTATCAAGAACATCATCAACAACAACGCGGCCATCGGCTTAGCAGCCGCGCCGTCGTTCTTCTTCGCCACGCTTTTGTACTTTGTCCCCTATACCCTGGTTACCGCCGAGTTCGTCGGCCTTAACAAGGACTCCGAGTCGGGCGTGTACGCATGGGTTAAGACCTCGATGGGTGGTCGCTGGGCGTTCCTGACGGCATTTAGCTACTGGTTCGTTAACCTGTTCTTCTTTGCGTCCGTCCTGCCCAACGTCATCATCTACGCGAGCTACGTGTTCTTTGGTGCCAACGCCGAGCTTTCGCAGCTGTGGATCACCATTATCGAGATCGTTGTCTTTGCTATCGCCACGTGGGTTTCGACCAAGGGCGCTAAGTGGATCGGCTCCATTTCCTCCTTCGGTTCGACCGCGGCTCTCGGCCTGACCGCCGTGTTCATCCTGCTGTCCCTGGCTGCTGCCTTTGGCGGCGTTGAGTTCGCTACGGCTCCTACTCCCGCTAACATGGCTCCCGACATGAGCAACTTCGCAACTGCGTGGGGCTTCTTCGGTACGCTTGCCTGGATCATCCAGGGCGTTGGCGGCGCTGAGTCTGTCGGCGTGTTCCTTAACGACCTTAAGGGTGGCGTCAAGGCCTTCGTGCGCACCGTCGTTATCGCCGGTCTGACCATCGGCCTTCTGTATGCAGGCGCTTCGCTGCTGGTTAACCTGTTCATCCCCGAGGGCGGCGTTGCCATCTCCACCGGTATCTTCGACGTATTCGGCGCTGTCTTTGCCCACTTTGGCATTCCCATGGAAGTGTCTACGCGCGCCATCGGCTTGATCCTTCTCGCCGCCACGCTGGGCTCCCTCATGATGTGGACCTCTGCTCCCATCAAGGTTTTCTTCACCGAGATCCCCAAGGGTGTCTTTGGTAGCAAGATCGTCGAGCTCAACGAGCACGGCATTCCCGCCCGCGCTGCCTGGCTGCAGTTCGCCATCGTCGTCCCCATCCTGATCATCCCGGCCCTGGGCTCCGGTAACCTCGACGACCTGCTCATGATCGTCACCAACATGACGGCTGCCACCGCTCTGCTCCCGCCGCTGCTGATCCTGCTTGCCTACTTTATGTTGCGCAAGAACTTCGACGCTGCTCCCCGTGGCTTCCGCATGGGTTCGCGCACCTTTGGCCTGGTCATTGCTGCATTCCTGCTTGTGGTCTTCTGCTTCGTGCTTATCTGCGGCACCATTCCGCTCGATCAGCCGCTGTGGCTGACGCTGGTCTACAACGTCGGCGGCGTGGTTGTCTTCCTGGGCCTTGCCGTGATGTGGTACAACCGCTACATCAACCGCCTGCGCGAAACCGATCCCGAGGCTGCTGAGAACGAGCTTCGCCCCTCCGTCCTCGACATGATGGAGTAGCGGCTAGGATTAATCTACGGCTGTGGAATAAATCGATTCCCTTTCCTAAGGAGGGGCCTTACGAGGCCCCTCCTTTTGTGTTTTGGAGCATGGTTTTGGACCCTGTGGGCAAAAAATGCCAAATATGAGTACTGTTGCAAAAGAGGGGTCATATTTTTCGGCCTGTTCTGAGCGAAAATGGGCTCAAAATCAATTTATCTAACCCCCTATAGACGCGATTCGATGGCTTCCAAAACATTAAAATCGGCCAAATCGGCCAATTTACTCTCAATTCTGCTGCTGCTAAATTTGTGACAGTACTCATATTTGCCACTTTTTGTCCACGGGGTGTCCGAAAGGGTCCTCGACAAGCATCTAACGCTACAATAACTACCACATGGCTGGGTTTGCCAGCCGAATGTACGATGTCGTGGGAGGGGACATGGTCGAGTTTACAAAGACGATTAAAGATCCGTTGGGATTACATGCCCGCCCGGTTGCGCTGCTCTATGACATCATTGCCAAGCATCGTTGCGACGTGTCAGTCAGTATCGGCGATCGCCACACGGATGGCCGCGATGTCATGGGACTCATGGCTCTCTACGGCGAGTGCGGCGAGGACATCATCTTCCGCGTTTCGGGCGTAGACGAGGCTTCCTGCGTTACGTCGATCAGAAATCTCTCACTCTAAGCATGATAGGGCGTGGTAAAGGATGGTCCTTTGCCGTGCCCTTTTGTTTCGTATAGGAAACTTTTTCGAAATCTGAATGGGGACCCTTTCCAAAAAGTTAACCACGTGTTAGTTTACTAAAGCGAACATAGATGTGGCTAACTTTTACCATGTCGATGTGAAGGACGAACTGACGTTAGGAGCCACTCATGTCTTGCGGACCGCAGATGCCGGCAATGCCGCTTTCGATGGTAAAAGCGGGCGAAACCGTGCGCGTGTCTCGTGTAAAGGGCAATGAGGACATGAAGCACCACCTCAAGGACCTCGGCTTTGTCGAGGGCAGCGAAATCCACGTGGTGAGCTCGAGCGGCGCCAATATCATCGTCACGGTGCTGGGCGCACGCTTTGGCATCGATTCCAAGGTTGCCATGCACATCATGACCGTCGGTTAGTCTGCAGCATTTCATAAAAACCGAAAGGGGGATAAGAGGATGAAGACGTTGGGTGACGTTAAGGTGGGCGAGAGCTCCACCATCGTCAAGCTTCACGGTGAGGGTGCGCTTCGCCGCCACCTTATGGACCTGGGGCTCATCAAGGGCACTTCGTTCAAGGTCGTGAAGGTTGCACCGCTCGGTGATCCGGTCGAGATCAACGTGCGCGGCTACGAGCTTTCCATCCGCAAGGAGGAGGCGGCCGTCGTCGAGGTCCAGTAAGGGCTCGCGACGCATATTTCTGCAGATAAAGTTAGATTTTTCTAACTTAATGCAGCATCTTTGAAGCACATTATCCAGCCTGCGCGGAGAAAGCAGCGCAGGCACACAAGGAAGAAGGATTGAATGGCGGATTCTCAGATCCATGTCGCGCTGGCGGGTAACCCCAACTGCGGCAAGACCACGCTTTTCAACCTGATTACCGGCGCCAACGGCTACGTTGGCAACTGGCCCGGCGTCACGGTTGAGAAAAAGGAGGCCAAGCTCCTAAGCGACAAGAACGTTACCATCACGGACCTCCCTGGCATCTACTCGCTTTCCCCCTACAGCCCCGAGGAGCAATGCTCGCGCGATTACCTCATGAGCGGCGAGCCCGATGTTGTCGTCCAGGTTGTCGACGCCACCAACCTCGAGCGTAACCTGTACCTGGCGCTTCAGGTTATCGAGACCGGCCTGCCCGTGGTCGTTGCCCTCAACATGGCCGACCTGGTCGAGAAGAACGGCGATAAGATCGATACGGACAAGCTCTCCAAGAAGCTCGGTTGCCCGGTCATGATGATCTCCGCTCTTAAGAACAAGGGCATCACGGAGCTGTTCGATCAGGTCAAGAAGTCCGCTGCTTCTAAGGGCCAGGTGCCGGAGCACAAGTTCGATTCCTCCATCGAGGACGTTCTGGACCACATCGAGAATAACCTGCCTGCGAGCGTTCCCGCCAACAAGCGTCGCTACTACGCCGTCAAGCTGTTTGAGCGCGATGCAGACGCCTGCAAGCTCATCAACCTCACCAAGGAGAAGGCCGCTCGCGTGGAGGAGCTGGTCGCCCAGTGCGAGCAGGACTGCGACGACGATGCCGAGTCCATCATCACCGGTGAGCGCTATGGCGTCATCGCGCACATCATCGATGAGTGCCTCACTAAGGCTCCGGCCAAGATGAGCACCTCCGAGAAGATCGACCGCGTGGTTACCAACCGTATCCTGGGTCTGCCGATCTTTGTGGTCATCATGTTCTGCGTGTACTACATCGCCGTTTCTACCTTGGGCGGCACGGTGACCGACTTCACCAACGACCAGCTCTTCGGCACCGACGGCTGGTACGTGCTCGGTCAGGGCCGCGACGCTTACGACGCGGCTGTCGAGGCCGCGGGTGACGACGCCGACTCGGTCGACCCGGCACAGTACGGCCCCTATGTCCCGGGTATCACCACCATGGTGCACGATGCCCTCGTGGCGGGTGGCACCGAGGACGGTGGCCTGGTCGATTCGCTGGTCTGCGACGGTATCGTTGGCGGCCTGGGCGCCATCTTCGGCTTTGTGCCGCAGATGTTCCTGCTGTTCGTGATGCTGTCCTTCCTGGAGGACTGCGGCTACATGGCCCGCGTCGCCTTTATCATGGACCGCGTGTTCCGCCGCTTTGGCCTGTCCGGTAAGTCGTTCATCCCCATGCTCGTGTCCTCGGGCTGCGGCGTTCCCGGCGTCATGGCCACCAAGACCATCGAGAACGAGAAGGACCGCCGCATGACGGTCATGACCACCACGTTCATCCCCTGCGGCGCCAAGCTGCCGATCATCGCCCTGCTCATGGGCTCCATCATTGGCGATTCTTCCACCACGGCCGCATGGATCAGCCCGCTCTTCTACTTCCTGGGCGTCTTTGCCGTCATCGCCTCGGGCCTCATGCTCAAGAAGACCAAGCTCTTCGCCGGCCGTCCGACCCCGTTTGTCATGGAGCTTCCTGCCTACCACTTCCCGGCGATCCGTTCCTGGGCGCTGCACGTGTGGGAGCGCTGCTGGGCCTTTATCAAGAAGGCCGGCACGGTCATCTTCGCGTCCACCGTCGTCGTTTGGTTCCTCTCCAACTTTGGTAGCTATAACGGTTCCTTTGGCTTCCTGCCTGCGATGGACGGCATCCCCGAGGAGTTTATGGACTACTCCGTGCTTGCCATGCTGGGCAACCTGGTCGCTTGGATCTTCGCCCCGCTCGGCTTTAGCACCTGGCAGGCCACCGCACTGACTGTCTCTGGCCTCGTCGCCAAGGAGAACGTCGTCGCCACCGCCGGCTCGCTGCTGTCCGTCGCCGATGCGGGCGAGACCGACCCGAGCCTGTGGACCGCGTTTGCCGGCATGTTCCCCACCATGGGCGCTTGCGTTGCCTTTGGCGCGTTCAACCTGCTGTGCGCTCCGTGCTTTGCCGCCATGGGTACCATCCGCAACCAGATGGACTCCGGCAAGTGGACTGCGATCGCCATCGGTTACGAGTGCGCCTTCGCTTGGGTGATCGGCCTGTTCATCAACCAGTTCTACAACCTGCTTGTGTTGGGACAGTTTGGTATCTGGACGATTGTGGCCATCGTGCTGCTGGTTGCGATGCTCTTCCAGATCTTCCGTCCCATGCCCAAGCATGCATGGACCGACGAGGACGAGACCAGCACTGCTTCCGCCGCAGTTTCCGCTTAAGTCCGAATAAGGATTAACCCCTTTCCGAAAGCCCGGGTGTCCCAGCGACACTCGGGCTTTTTGGTAGGGGAGATGTGGCGTTTCCGCAGATAAAACCGACCAAAATAAACCTGTCCCTTTTTGGTAGGTGGAGAATGGGGTAAAGTAAGTGGTGGTTAACTAGAGGAGGCTTGCTATGGCACCTATCGATATTGTTGTACTGGCTGTAATCGGTATTGCGTTTGTCGCCGTGTGCGTGCGCATCTACCGCAAGGGCACCTGCGCCGACTGCGCTCAGGGTGGCGCTTGCACGGGGCATTGTTCTAGCAAAAAGACTTGTGCCGCGCTTAAGGGCGTAGACAAAATCGCCGAAGACTTGGGTCGCGGTATCAAATAAGGTCCGGACATCCAAGCGCTCCGCGGGCATCCGTTCGCGGGGCGCTTTGTGCATTTGAGGGAGAGCACGGCGAGTCGAAGAGTATTTTTGGGGTATCGTTAACTGAACTGTAAATTGGCAACTTATCTATAACGGAGTAATCCCATGAGCGCTCGTGTAACCATGAAGGACATAGCCGCCGAGCTTGGCGTTTCCATCAATACCGTGCACAAGGCCCTGACGGGAAAGGCCGGCGTGAGCGAATCCGTGCGCGCCAAGGTGAACGCCAAGGCCGAGGCCATGGGCTATCACCGCAACACAAGTGCCTCAAGCCTGCGCCGCAAGGACATCAATCTGGTGTTTTGCCTGCCCCGCGCATCGCGCGAGGGAGCGTACTTTTTCCGTTACCTGTGGGAAGGCTGCAATCGCTTTGAGCAGGAGGTCATCGACCAGGGCATTACGGTTGAGCGTGTTGAATTTGGCGTGGGCGGCTACGCCGATGCGCTCGAGCAAATCGACGAGCGCCTGCAGGTGGGCGAGAAGATTGATGGCTTGCTCGCCTATGCGCCGGGCGACGATCGTGCAACCGAGCTGTTGGGGCAGATTGCCGAGGCGGGCGTGACGATTGAGCTTGTCGACGGCGACCGTCCGCATTTGAATCGTTTGGGTGCGAGCTTGGCCGATTATTCGACGGCAGGCAGCCTTATGGCCGAGCAGGCGGCAAACCTGGTCCATGCTTCTGGGGCCGACGCCCGCGTGCTCCTTTTGACAGGCGACCCATATACCGATTCGCACTATCTAACCGCCCGCGCCTTCCACAATTACCTGCGCGAACGTGATATTCCATGGCAGGTTGAGGATCTTGCGGGTGCCCATGCGCAAGTCAAACAACTCGAGCATGAGCTCGAAAAGCGCTTGAGTGCGCCGGACGCCCCCGAACCTGTCTCTTATACACATCTGACGCTGCCGACGAAGCTAGAAG
>USPH01000069.1 GCA_900556515.1 uncultured Collinsella sp. | reverse complement strand
AGATGTGTATAAGAGACAGACCTGTGCTTTACCTCGGCGCTGTCGTCGAGCTACAACTCCGCGTGCCAGGCGGCAGATGCCGTGCGCGCCGAGTATCCCAACTTTGAGCTCTACGTGGTCGACAACGCCCTGCCCTGCGCGACCGGCGCGCTCTTGGCGCTCGAGGCCGTGCGCCAGCGTTCGGCGGGACTGACCGCCAAGCAGCTGGTCGATTGGGCAAACGAGGCAAAGACCTACGTGCACGGCTACTTTACGCTCGAGAGCTTCGACGCACTGGCTGCCGGCGGCCGCATTCCGCCCGCGGCGGCACAGCTCACGGCAAAGCTCGACGTCAAGCCCGAGCTTTCCTACGACCTGGCCGGCTCGCTGTCGCTGATCGGCGTCAACCGCGGCCGCAAGAAGGCGCTCAAGTCCATCCTCAAGTCGTTCCGCGAGAACTACGTGCCCGACCGCACCATGCCCATCGCCATCATGACGGCCGATGCCGAGAAGGATGGTGACTGGCTTGAGGCCGCCGTTCGCAAGGAGGAGGGCTGCGCCGACGTCACGATCATTCGCGGCTCCGTGGGTCCCACCATCGGCTCGCACGTGGGCCCCGGCATGGTGGGCTGCGCGTTTTGGGGTAAGAACCGCGCCGACAAGGCGTCGCTTTCCGACCGCATCGCTCGCCGTGTGCGCGGCCAGTAGGCAGGCGCTGCGGCCGTAGTCGCCCTCGACTCACAGCCCAAACGCTGGCACCGAGTATTCAACCTGGTAATAACACCCAACCCAAAAGGAAAGGTTTCATGGCAAACAAGCTCTCTGTCGCATTTATCGGCACCGGAATTATGGGTGCCCCCATTGCCGGCCACATTCTGGACGCTGGCTATCCCGTCACGGTCAACAATCGCACCAAGTCCAAGGCCGCAGCGCTCGTTGAGCGCGGTGCCGTCTGGGCCGATACGCCGGCAGATGCCGCGGCGAACGCTGACGTCGTCTTTACCATGGTGGGTTATCCCTCCGAGGTCGAGGAGCTCTACCTGGCGGGTGACGGTCTGCTCGCGTGCACTAAGCCCGGTGCGGTCCTGATCGACCTCACCACGAGCTCGCCCGAGCTGGCGCGCGACATTGCCGAGGCCGCCCAGGTCTCCGGCCGCATGGCGTTTGACTGCCCCGTCACCGGCGGCGAGTCGGGTGCCATCGCCGGCACGCTCACGGCTATCGTGGGCGCCACCGAGAACGACATCGCGCCGGTCCGCGACATCCTTTCCACCTTTGCGGCAACCATCTGCTGCTTTGATGGCGCCGGCAAGGGCCAGGCTGCCAAGCTCGCCAACCAGGTGTCGCTGGGCGCCTGCATGGTCGGCATGGCAGACGCGCTGGCGTTTGCCGAGCTGAGCGGCCTTGATCTTGAGAAGACCCGTCAGATGATTCTGGGCGGCACCGGTAAGTCCGGCGCCATGGAGAGCCTGGCGCCCAAGGCGCTCGACGGCGACTACAAGCCCGGCTTTATGGTTGAGCACTTCATTAAGGACCTGCGCTTGGCGCTCGCCTATGCCGACGACCGCGAGCTTGCGCTGCCCGGCGCCGACGTGGCCTTTACGCTTTACGACATGCTCGATGCCATCGGTGGCGCCAAGCTGGGCACCCAGGCCGTCACGGTCCTCTATAAGGAGGAGGCCGACGCCATCGCCGCCGGTCTGGACTGGTCGCAGTATCGTCCCGAGGAGCATGGCGCTCACGAGGAAGGCTGCGGTTGCGGCGAGCATGACGACGATCACGAGTGCGGTTGTGGCCACCACCATGGCGAGGACCACGAGTGCTGCGGCGGCCACGGTCGTGACGACGGCCACGAGTGCTGCTGCGGCCACCATCACGGGGAGTAGCGCCCATGAGCTGGACGTTCGTGGTGCTTGCGCTGGCGCTCTTTCTCTTCGCGATCTACATCGGCTTTTTGTGCGGCCAGTGGGCGTGCGAAAAGCGCGTCATCACCAAGCGCGACTACTGGATTGCCAACTTTGCGGGAGCGGCGGCAGTCGTCCTGCTGACCTGGGTGTTCTCGCTGTTCCCGCTGGTGCAGTTTGCGCCGATCGGCTGGCTCGGCGGCTTTATCGCCGGCCTTAAGATGAGCTTTGGCGAGTCCGTCGGTCCGTGGCGCAGGCACGACGAGGTCTTTAACGTCAACAAGGCACACCGCGCCGCCGCCGACGCGGGCGATGCCGAGGAACGCCGCCGTGCGCGTCGTAATGGCGCTGCCGACCGACAGCTCATCTCGGTCACCGATGACAGCAAGGGTGCTGGCAAGCACGCTAAGAAATAGTAAAAAGAGGTAACTATGGCAGAAAACAAAGACGAACAGCTCACCGACGAGGAGCTGGCACAGCTTCAGCTGGCAGAGGAGAACGAGAATGCCGTCGACCGTCTGGTCCAGGAGCTCGGCTGCCCCACGCGCCGCATCCGCCAGTTTGCCGCCCGCGTGCTGCACCTGCTCGCCGAGCGCGATCCGCAGCGCGTCGTGCCCTGCGTCCCCGCGCTGATCGAGGCGCTCGACCGCCCCGAGGCGCAGACCCGCTGGGAGGCCCTCGATGCCCTGACGGCGCTTGCCACCACCTGCCCCGAGCAGCTGGGCGATGCCTTTGAGGGCGCCGAGACCGCGCTGTTCGACGAGATTTCCTCCACGCTGCGCTATGCCGCCTTCCGCCTGCTGTGCGTGTGGGGCGCCACGAGCGTCGAGCGTTCGCGCGAGGCTTGGCCCATCCTGGACGAGGCCATTCAGTGCTACCACGGCGACCTCGAGTATCGCGACATGCTCGGTTGCCTGTACGAGTTTGGCCAGGGCGAGATCGACGCCGAGGTCGCCGAGAAGCTCGCGTTACGCCTTAAGTTCGATGCCGAGAACGGCAAGGGCAGCTATCTCAAGGCCCGTTCGAGCGAGATTTGCGAAATGCTTGTTAAACGTTTTGGCCTGGATCTCTCCAAAAAGAAGAAGCGTGCTAGCGTTAAAAAATCTGACGACGCCGAAGACGAGGAGTAACAGATTATGGCGCACGATGTAGTCCTGATTCCCGGTGACGGTATCGGTCCCGAGATTACGCAGGCCATGCGCCGCGTGGTCGAGGCCACCGGTGTCCAGATCAATTGGAACGTCCAGGAGGCCGGCGCCGGCGTCATGGACGAGTTTGGCACGCCGCTGCCCCAGCACGTGCTCGATGCGGTCGCCGAGACCAAGGTTGCCATCAAGGGCCCCATCACCACACCGGTCGGCACGGGCTTCCGCAGCGTCAACGTGGCCCTGCGCAAGCATTTCGACCTGTACGCCTGCGTGCGCCCTTGCCTGTCGCAGCCGGGCGACGGCTCGCGTTTCCGCGACGTCGACCTGGTTATCGTGCGCGAGAACACCGAGGACCTCTACGCCGGCATCGAGTTCGATGAGGGCGCTGTCGAGGTTGAGGAGCTCTCGCAGCTCGTCGAGCGCTCGGGTCAGAAGACCTTCGCCGCCGATTCCGCCATCTCGATCAAGCCCATCTCCATCGCCAAGAGCCGCCGCATTGTGGAGTACGCCTTTGAGTACGCCCGCCGTTGCGGCCGCAAAAAGGTGACGGCCGTACACAAGGCAAACATCATGAAAGCGACTGACGGCCTGTTCCTGCGCGTTGCGCGCGAGGTGGCCGCCAACTATCCCGAAATCGAGTTCAACGACAAGATCGTCGACGCCACCTGCATGGGCCTGGTCCAGAACCCCAACGACTTCGATGTCCTGGTGCTGCCCAACCTGTACGGCGACATCGTGAGCGACCTGTGCGCCGGCCTGGTAGGCGGCTTAGGCATGGCCCCCGGCTCCAACATCGGTGCTGACTGCGCCATCTTTGAGGCAACGCACGGCTCCGCGCCCGATATCGCTGGCCAGGATATCGCCAACCCCACGGCCGAGATCCTCTCTGCTGCGATGATGCTCGATCACCTGGGCGAGAACGACGCTGCCAATCGCATTCGCGCCGCCGTCTCTGCCACGCTCGACGAGGGCGAGCAGGTTACCGGTGACGTGCGTCGTGCCCAGACCGGCTCCGTCGAGGGCGCCGTGGGCACGCAGGCCTTTGCCGATGCCGTTATCGCGCACCTGGCCTAAGGTATGCACGCTGCAAACGCCTAAATAGTACTTAAGTGTTTGCGTATAACCTAAGAATCAATACGCCCGGCACTCTGTCGGGCGTATTCTATTGAGGACTATGTTTCCTAACAAGGAGTAACCGATATGGGTCTGATTCAAAAGAAGGACGAGAAGGACGAGATCGACGGCATCCAGATCATCGAGCGCGGCGAAGGCCCCGACGGTGATGAGGACGAGAAGATCGACCTGGTCGCCGGCACGTCTGCCGAGCATATTGCCGCCGGCACGACCGCCGAGGAGGAGGACGCTCGCCTGGAGGCAAAGATCGCCGCGGACGCTGCTGACGAGAATCTGATGCCCGAGGAGCAGGATGAGGACGACGATATCCTGGGTTCCGATGAAGACGATCGCGTATCCAAGCACAAGAAGACGATGATCGCCGCCTTTGTGGTTGCAATCGTGATCGCTGCCGTGGTCGGCTTCTTTATCGGCAATGGCGGTTTTGGCGGCAAGGGCGTCGGCTCGGCGACCCTGACCGAGGACCAGCTCGATTCGACCGTGGCAAGCTATAGCTACAACGGCAAGAAGAGCGACATCACCGCGCGTGAGGCCATCGAGAGCCAGTATAGCCTCGACACCGTCAAGAACGACGACGGCAACTACACCGCTCCGTCTGCCGACGTTATCCTGTCCTACGTGCGCAACCAGATTCTGCTGGACGCTGCCGAGGACGAGGGCATTACCGTCTCTTCCAAGGAAATGAAGCAGTACGCCGAGGATTCCATCGGTACCTCCGACTACAAGACCATGGCCACGCAGTACGGCGTGTCCAAGGATCAGGCCAAGCAGATCGTCCGCCAGTCTGCGACGCTGCAGAAGCTCTACAAGAAGAAGGTGGGCGATAGCTCCGCAAGCATGCCGACCGCTCCGACCGAGCCTGCTGACGGCAACGAGGAGACCGCGAGCAAGGACTACGCCGACTACATCATCAACCTTGCCGGTGACGAGTGGGATAGCGAGAAGGGCACTTGGAAGGACGCCGACAGCACCTATGCCAAGGCCTTTGCCGACGATGCCTTTACGGCCGATAGTGCGACCTATAAGCAGGCCATGACCGCCTATTACACCGCCTACCAGCAGTATTCTTCGCAGGCCTCGAGCGCCAGCTCCAAGTGGACCGAGTATGCTAACGGCCTCTACGCCAAGGCCAATATCAGCATCTACGGTCTGTTTGCGTAAGGTTTGCCTGCACTACTGCGCGTTAACCGATCACCTGATTAAGCCCGCTAGAACGGACAACGTTCTAGCGGGCTTTTTTGTTACCGAAACCACTGGGGTAGGCCTCGCGCCCGCACAAGCGCTCCATCGGGTTCCCCTAATTCATCTGGGAAAACAACTGCAAACGATTGCAAGTAACCGGTGAACGGTCGAAAACTACCGTTCACCGATAATCTCAAAACTGGTTCTAACTGGTATTAAGTCAAAAAGACCAATTCACATATCTTCACAATGACCTGCAATTTTTCTACACGCTATTTTTAGCCGCCCTGCGTTGTTTAGACACAGGAAAAGATCCGATCTTTTGCCAAAGCATTTCGGAACGGTTTCAAAACCGCAGGTAGAAGTGTTAACGACCGGTAAACGGTCGATTTATCACCGTGAGCGGTGCAAAAACGTTTTACCGTATGAATCAACGAAAGCGACCTCTTCTGGGGTGATATAGTGACAACAACACGTCACGTGGTTACTACCAGTTTAGAAACCACTGGTCTTCAAAGTACGCTTTCTAAGAAGCTTTAAGGGCGAGCGCCCGCTGGCTTCCGAAAATCATCGGACTCAGATCGTACACACCTTCGGAAGGGAAATTTGAATGGTTGGCTTTATTCTTACCGGTCATGGACAGTTCGCACCCGGCCTCGCAAGCGCTATCGCTATGGTTGCTGGCGACCAGCCCGCTTTTACCGTCGTTCCTTTTGAGGGCGACCAGGCTGCTTCCTACGGTGAGGATCTCCGCGCCGCTATTACCGCTATGCGCGAGGAGTGCGATGGCGTGCTCGTCTTTACCGACCTGCTTGGTGGCACCCCGTTCAACCAGGCGATGATGATTGCCCAGGATGTCGACAACGTCGAGGTTCTGACCGGCACCAACCTTCCCATGGTTATTGAGCTTCTGTTCCTCCGCGGCAACGCCACGCTCGCCGAGCTTGGTGAGCAGGCCGTGACCGTTGGCCAGACGGGCATCACCGCCCAGACGGTCGCATCCGTTGCCGGCTCCGACGAAGAGGATATCTTCGGCGACGAGGACGGCATCTAATGGCCGATTTCGGAGCCAACGTCCTGAGCTCCTCGGTCGCTCTTTTAGGTCTTCTTGCCATCATGGGTGTGATTTACACCATTTGGTCGCAAATCAACATGAAGAAGAAGCAGAAGTACTTCAAGGAGCTGCACACCGAGCTCAAGCCGGGTCAAGAGGTTCTTTTCGCCGGCGGTATCTACGGAACCGTCAAAGGCATCGAAGGCGAGAAGGTCCAGATCAAAGTCCGATCCGGAGCCGTCGTAGATGTTTCGCGTTACGCGATTCAGGAGATCAAGTAACTGTCGTCAGCAAATAACGAAAGGAAGCTGATCAACATGGCAGAACCCAACATTCTTCTTACCCGCATCGATAACCGACTGGTTCATGGTCAGGTTGCCACCCAGTGGAACTCCACCCTGGGCTCCAACCTCATCCTCGTCGCCAACGACGACGTGGCGTCCAACACCATGCGCCAGAACCTCATGAAGATGGCCGCTCCCGCCGGCGTCGCTACGCGTTTCTTCTCTCTGCAGAAGACCATCGACGTCATTGGCAAGGCGAGCCCGCGCCAGAAGATCTTCATCGTGGCCGAAACACCGGAAGACGTGCTTACGCTCGTCAAGGGCGGTGTGCCTATAAAGAAGGTAAACATCGGCA
>USPH01000068.1 GCA_900556515.1 uncultured Collinsella sp. | reverse complement strand
GGCTCGAGCGAGAAGGCGAAGCCGGTGGTCTCGGCGGGCACGTGGGGCTGCACGAGCGTTTGGGTGATAAAGCCATAAGCAGAGCAGATGAGTGCGAGTGCGACGACGACCACGACCTCGCTGGGCGTGCTGGGAAGTGTGAAACCGCCAAAGACGCATGCGGCAATGCCCGAGAACAGGCCGCCAAAGCCCAGCTGCCAAACGCCCAGGGACAGCGGATCGACTTCTTCGACAAACCGCTTGGCGACAATGATGTGGCCGGCGTAGACAAAGGCGGAGAGCAGCATGATGAGCGCGCCCGGGTTCAGGCTGGTGAAGTCGGCGCCCGAGAGCAGCAACATACCGCAGGTGACGATGGCGGTGCCGACGAGCACTTTGCGCTCGGGGGCGCGGCGCAGCAGGGCGGCGTTGGCAAACGGCACGATCACGACCGTCAGGCTCTGCAAAAAGCCGGCAGTGGAGGCGGAGGTGAGGCTGGAGCCCAGGCACATGCAGGTGAGCTCGGTTGCCATGATGGCACCGATGATGGCGGCACGGACCATAAGGTCGCGGTTGATGCGAAACGCGTGCTTGTGGAAGAGCAAAAGGCAGGCTACAAAGGCGATGATGCAGCGTAGCGCGACGATGCTCGTGGCGTTCATGCTGTCCATGCCGATCTTCATGAGGGGATACGAAAAGCCCCATGCGACGGGAACGGAAAATGAGAGCGCGATTGCTTTTTTGCGATCCATGGGACTCCTTTTGTTACAGAACGGTTTCGTAAAAAGGATTCTGCTCCCAGATGTGGATGTAGTAAAGCGAATGTATCTTCAGTATGATTAAGAAATACTAATGTAGGCAGAAAAAGCCCTGGCAAACGTTTTACGGCTGCATTGATGTGGAGGCACGATGGCATCGCGGTATCAGATTGTTTGTATGGTGGTCGACTGCGGCAGCCTTAAAGGCGCGGCGGACGAGCTGGGCTATACGCAAAGTGCGGTGAGCCAGGCCGTCAAGGCGCTCGAGCGCGAGCTGGGTACCACGCTTATCGAGCGCGGAAAGCAGGGCGTTTCGCTTACGCGCGACGGTAAACAATATCTGCCGTACCTGCGCCAGATCGTGACTGCCGAGGCCGAGCTCGAGGGCAAGCGCCAGGAGCTGCTGGGGCTTTCGTCGACCGATATTCGCATTGCGACGTTTACCAACGTGAGTCGTACCGTGTTGCCACGCGTGATCCGCGACTTTGGTGCGCTGCACCCGGGCGTACGCTTTACCCTCAAGCAGGGCGATTACACGCGCAACGCCCAATGGGTGCACGATGGCGTGGTTGATTTTTGTTTTACGGCACGTGGGTTTACCGCGGGGCTCGAGAAGCGCGTGGTCTATCATGACGAGTTGGTGGCGCTGTTGCCTGTCGCGCATCCGCTGGCGGCAAAGGAAAAGGTGACGCTCGCCGACCTGGCGTCCGAGCCGTTTGTGTTGCTGGATGAGGGCGAACAGAGCCTGGTGCTCGATGCATTCGCGGCGCATGGCCTGTCGCCGCACGTGACGAGCGAGGTCACCGACGACTACACCATCATGGCGATGGTGGAGGAGGGCCTAGGCGTGAGTATGCTCTACCGTCGTACTGTGGAGGGCATGCGTGCCGATATTCGCGTACGTCCCATCGTGCACGCCCCCTCGCGCGACGTAGTGGCGGCCTGGCGCAGCTGGGACACCATGCCCATCGCCACGAGGCGCTTTATCGACTATATGAGCTCGCATATTGTCAATTAATGACTGGCGCGGCGTTGAGTGCGGTGTTTAGCGGGCTGTCGCTTTGGCTTGGGTGACACGATAGGTGCGTGCCGGGTGGCAGAGTAGCACCGCCACGACCATAAAGAACGCCGTGGTGCCCAGGCTGATGGGGTAGACCATCATGATGTTCGCAAAGGTGCGGAAGTGCGGGAACACGCAGAACACCCAATAGAAGCGGATGCCGCAGACGCAGATCATGGTGATGAGGGCGGGCGTGAGCGAGATACCAAAGCCGCGCAGGTAGCCGGACATGTTTTCGTAGAACATGCTAAAGGCGTACGCCGGGAAGATCGAACACACGCGGATATAGCCGATCGAGACGATGTTGGGATCGCTGTTGAACAGCGACAAGATCTCGCGCCCCAGGCCGACAATAACGATGGTCGTGGTGAGCGCGACGATACCGCCTTCGACCAGGCAGACCTTGAGCGTTTTGGTGCAGCGGTCGATCTGGCGGGCACCGTGGTTTTGTCCCACAAAGGTGGTGCACGCCTGGCTAAAGCTGTTGAGCAGGTTGTAGCATACGTACTCCAAGCTCATAGCGGCGCTCGATGCCGCCATGACCTCGGTGCCCAGGCTGTTGATGGCGGACTGGATGATGATGTTGGCTACGGCAAAGACGGCGCTTTGGATGCCGGCTGGCAGGCCGATCTTGACGATGCGCTTGAGGGCGAACGGGTCGATAGCCAGGTCGCGTGGGGTGACGCGGACGACGGAGCCGGTCTTGAGCAGGCGGATAAAGAGTGTGGCGGCGCTGACGGTGTAGGCGATGGCGGTGGCGATGGCGACGCCCGCGACACCCCAGTGGAGTACGGGGACAAAGATGAGGTCCAGGCCAATGTTGAGGACGGTGGACACGGCAAGCGCCTGCAGCGGCATGCGGGTGATGCCGACGGAGCGGAAGATCGCAGCCTCAAAGTTGTAGAGCAAGATCGAGGGCATGCTCAGCAAAAAGACGCGCAGGTAGAGCGAAGCGAGCGGCATGGTTTCGGCGGGAACGTTGAGGGCGGCGAGCATGGGCTCGGCAAAGATCTCGCCCAGCGCGATGACGATAAAGCCCACGAGCGCCATTAAAATCGAGGTATGGACGGCGCGTTTGACCATGTTCTGATCGTCGCGGCCGATAGCGTTGGCGATGACCACGTTGGAGCCAAGCGACATGCCAATAAACAGGTTGAGCATAAGGCTGGTAAGCGGAACATTGGAGCCGACCGCCGCCATGGCGAGGGTTCCCTGGTCGCCCGAGAAGTTGCCGATAATGACCGTGGCGATGAGGTTCGACAGCTGCTCCAAGATGCTCGTGGCGGCCACGGGGAAGGCGAACAGGGGAATATTGCGCCACAGCGAGCCGGTGGTCATATCGATGTGCTTAGATGCGGTATCAGCCATACGCTCTCAATCTCTAACATGCTATATCGTGCTTATTTGCGCAGACGATGATACTCCTAATGCAACCAGTCGGCACTTAGGGACGTTCCTTTTCTGTCGGCAGCTGGGGACACTCCTTATCTCTTCTAACTAGTCATTCAAGAACGTCCCCAATGACTAGGTGGGGAAGGCGTGCGACAATGGTGGGCGTTGTGTTGTTCGCGCTAAGGAGTTGCCATGTTGTTGTGTCCCGTTTGCCATGAGCCGCTGGTGGATGACGAACGCGGTGCTGCATGCGCGGGTGGGCACCGGTTTGACCGTGCGCGCGAGGGCTATCTATATCTATTGCGCTCGTCCAAGAGCGGCGACTCCATGGGCGATCCCAAGTCGCAGGCGCGCAGCCGTCGTGACTTTTTGAACCGTGGATACTACGCGCCGTTGCGCGATGCGATGGTCGAGCTGGTGCGCAAGCAGGTGTCTGGGCGCGCTGCGCCTACGAACGGCCCCATGACGTTGCTCGATATTTGCTGTGGCGAGGGCTATTACACGAGTGCCATGGGCGCGGTGCCGGGCGTGGGCGCTTACGGGTTCGACTTGGGCAAAGAGATGGTGCGCCTGGCCGCCAAGCGCGGCGATGTGACCTATTTCGTGGCCAACATGAAGGACATCCCCGTGGCGGACGGCGCCTTCGATATGGTGACCGAGCTCTTCGCTCCCTTTAACGAGCGTGAGTTTGCCCGCGTGCTGGCGCCAGAGGGCTCACTCTATACCGTGGTGCCGGGTGCCCGTCATTTGTTTGGGCTCAAGGAGGTGCTCTACGACACGCCATATCTTAATGACGAGAAGCTGCCGCAGACCACCGAGCTCGAGTTGGTCGGAACGCAGCGGGTGTCTGCGAATATTACGCTTCAGACCCAAGCGGACATCGAGGCGGTGTTCCAGATGACGCCGTACTACTACCGCACGCGCCCCGCCGACAAAGAGCGCCTGGCAAACCTCGATACCCTTCAGACTGACATCGACTTCATCATCGCCGAGTACCGCCACAGCTAACAACCTGCCAAAAAGGGACAGGTTTATTTTGGTAGGTTTTATCTGGGCAAACGTAAAGGGCCGACCGCGGAGATGCGCGATCGGCCCTTTTTAGTTGCTTGGCTGCAGAGGTTATGAGAAGCGAGCGCTTATAGGCGGTCCTTGTTCTCGGCCTTAACGGCGTGTGCCTGCTGAACAAAGAACAGGTCGTACACCACGATGACAAAGGCGCCAAAGTTGATGGCGTCGCCGCCAAACGCGGGAAGCGTGAGCACCGCTTGGGCAAGCGTGGCGACCGCGGCAACAATACCGAGCTTAAACGCGCCGTCCACCTGCGAAGGCTTGTTGGCGCCCTTGATACCGGCGACGCCTGCGGCAAGGTCGACGAGACCCTTGGCGATAAGCACGACCGCTGCGAGCGTGGCGTACGAACCGTACGTGGAATCGAGACCGCCCGTGGCGATACCGACGCCGGCGGTGACGAGGCTGGCGATACCCAAAACAAAGTAGATGAGAGCAAGGATTTTGAGAGTCTTGCGAGTGAAGCTCATGGCTGGTCCTTTCGATACGAGTACGCCAACTTGGCGCACCCAATGTGCTGCACATATGGTGAAGCACATTGTAGTTCAACGCGGCGATGCATGCGCCTGAAAGCGCTTTGAGCCCGCGCGGCCCAACCCAACCTTTCAAAAGGGAAAGCTGGACGTAAGCCAAATCGATGGCAGCTCATGTGCGGCGCTGAGATGATGAGGCCGTAACAAGGAGTTGGTCTCAAGGAGGAGCCATGATGTACGGAGCAGGGCAAGTGCGTGAGCCGCGATCGTTGGGAAGGCGCATGAGTGATTCTGTGATCGCTGCCGTGTGCACGGGATTGATGGCGGTGCTTTGCATTGGGATGCTGTGGGCCATGTCGCATGTGGGACAATAGCGGACGGTTGGGTGCCGGCATAAACGGCGCTCACGTATTCGTTTTGCTTGTTAAGGAGTACCCATGGGCGTCGTCGATCCCTTTTCTGTTGCTCGGGCCGCGGGGCTTGAGCTGACCGGGAAGCCCGAGGGCCTCACGCTCACCGACGGCACGATGGAGCTGCGTGCCGATTTTGGCCGCATGCTTCCACGGCTCAAGCAGGGCCGTCTGCAGCAAGAACTGCTGGTAAAGGCTGCGCGCGCAAAAGGCATCGAGAGCCCATGGGCGATTGACGCCACGGCAGGCTTTGGCGAGGATTCGCTGCTGCTGGCGGCCGCGGGCTTTACCGTCGATCTGTATGAGCAGGATTGCGTGATCGCGGCGCTCCTCAAGGATGCCCTGGATCGCGCGGCAGATGATCCGGCGCTTGTGGCTGCCGTGTCGCGCATGCGCTTACATGCGGGCGAGGATAGCATTGCCGGCCTTCGCCATACAGCTGAGCTGATCGGGCAGGGCGAGCTCACCGCTCCTGACGTGGTGTATCTGGACCCCATGTTTCCCGGACGCACCAAGAGCGCGGCGGTTAAAAAGAAGTTCCAACTCTTGCATCATCTGGAACAGCCGTGCGCCGATGAGGAGACGTTGGTCGAAGCTGCGCTTGCGGTGCACCCGCGCAAGGTCGTTATCAAGCGACCGGTGAAGGGGCCACTGCTTGCCGGCGTTAAGCCGAGCTATCAACTTGCGGGCAAGGCCGTTCGTTACGATGTTTTGGTGCCGCCGCGCCCGTAGCTTGCGTGCGATGGCTGGCGCTCCGTCAATGCCGTGCCGATGCGGCGCCTATTTCCAAGGGTGCGACGTCAGGTGCCATCCACCGCAGTATTCGCATTTGTAGCAGGCCAAACCGCGCCGCCCGCGGTTTTCGCAGTCGGCCATAACGGCCTCGGCCTCGGCGCGCGTGTCGTAACGGTTTTTGCGCTCGCACGACTTGTAGCGCCAGGCCTCATCGCGCTCGGCGTCCAGGGCGTCGCGGCGCTCGTCCTCGCGTGCAAACAGGTCGCTCATATCGCCGCCGGTGGCAGTGCTCAAAAACTCGCTTTTTGCTTTTGACCAGGCGGCTCGCTTTTTGCTCCCCATCTGCATCGCGCCCCTCTCCAAACGTTGGTATCATTGCTCAATCAAAGTGATACCAATAAACGTGAGGTCGCCGCGTGATGATCAGAAAAACCCTCGATACCGACATTCCCGCTGTCATGGCTATCTATGACGCGGCCCGCGCCTTTATGCGCGCGCATGGCAACGCCACACAGTGGCCCGAGGGCACGCCTTCTGCCGAGCAACTGGCTGCCGATATCGCCGCCGGTGGCAGCTATGTGTGCGAAGTCGATGGCCGCGTGGTGGCGACGTTTGCCTTTTTGCCGGGCCCGGACGAGTGCTATGACGTAATTGAGGATGGTCAATGGCGCAGCGACACTCCGTACGCCGTGCTGCACCGTGTGGCGTCCGATGGCACCGTGCACGGTATCGCGGCTGCGATGTTTGCCTTTGCCAAGGAGCGTGCCGATCACCTGCGCATCGACACGCATCAGGACAACCTGCCCATGCAGGGCGCGAGTATTAAGGCGGGGTTCGAGCGTGCCGGCGTCGTGTATGTGTCGGACGGCACGCCGCGTGTTGCGTTCGACTGGCTGCGTGAGGCGTAAGAGTAGGGGCACGTGTCAACAATTCGCACGAACGAAAATGGTCCCGGGTGGGGCCATTTTCGTTCGCTGCGCTGATTTGCAAGCCGGCTTTCGCAAGGCGCGAACCTACGAAAATCGCCGCGCGGCAACGCAGGGCGATGAGCTTGGTCGGGGGATAGGGCCCGCTTCGCCCGCCGGCTCGTAAATTGTATCATCCAGTGTGGAACGAGGACGCCCGTTGCCGCGTGCGATGGGCTTGTAGCTGTCTCTTATACACATCTCCGAGCCCACGAGACATGCGCAGATCTCG
>USPH01000067.1 GCA_900556515.1 uncultured Collinsella sp. | reverse complement strand
CGGAGCATGGCCACCGGACCCATCGAAACACATCTCCACCGTTCCTTCAACTGGGGAAATGCCGCCCCCGGACCCCAGGAGGGGCCGCGGGGGCGTTCGGCTAACTGCGGGAATGGCCTATTTGCTCAATGTGTTCGGCTGAGATCGGAAATCAACCCTCGCTATCGAAGCCTTAGACTTTTATCCGAGCAAATTCGGCAGATTGGAGCTTGGAACATGAGGGATATGTACCTCATGTCGCTCAAAATACGTCTCCTGACCTCGAAGGAGAACGTTTTTTAGCGACAGAAGGAGACAATCAATATGATCTGGTTTACCAGTGACACCCACTTCGGGCATGAGAACGTGCTGAAGTTCACCGACCGCCCGTGGGAGACGATTTGGCAGATGAACGACGCCATCGTCGACAGCATCAACGGCAGGGTTGCCGTGGACGACGAACTCTACATCCTGGGTGATTTCTCATTCAAGATGACCGCCCAGGACGCCTATGGGCTTCGCAAGCGGATTGCCTGCAGGCGCATCCACCTCGTCCCGGGAAACCACGACAAGGACTGGACCCAGCCGGCGGTCGCTGGCGCCTTCACCGTGGAACCGCCGATCTGCGTGCTCAAGATCGACGGGCAGAAGATCGTCCTGTGCCATTACCCCATGGCCGACTGGCAGGGCATGAGCCATGGATCGTGGCACCTTCACGGACACATCCACAGCAGCGGTGGCGCGTACAACGAGTTCAACCGCAAGCAGGGTCTTCTGCGCTACGACGTCGGTTGCGATGCCAACGGGCACTCCCCGGTGAGTCTTGACGAGCTGAGGGGATGGTTCGCCGGAGTCGACGAGCCGTGCGGCCGGGTGAAATGGCCCTGGTGGGTCAACGAGACCGGCGACAGGCAGGTCGAGCGCGAGCTGGCGGCGTACAAGAGGGAAGAGGCGATCCGATGACGGTCTATGTGACGGGCGACATCCACGGCGGGCTCGACATGCAAAAGCTCCGCGACTGGGAGCTTGGGGATGGCCTTACCAGCGACGACTATCTCATCGTTGCCGGTGACTTTGGCTTTCCGTGGAACTTTTCTGCCGAGGAATGCGCTGACATCGCTTGGCTCGAGTCGCGCCCCTACACGGTTCTCTTCGTGGATGGCAACCACGAGCGCTTCGACCACTGGGAGGAGCGTCCCATGGAACCGTGGCACGGCGGGCTGACGCAACGCCTGTCGGATACTTCGTCTATTCGGCGCCTGACGCGCGGCGAGGTCTTTGAGCTCGACGGTTCGACAATCTTCACCATGGGCGGTGCCACGAGCGTGGACAGGGAATACCGCGTGCCGTATTCCAGCTGGTGGCCTCAGGAGCTCCCGGACGAGCGCGATTTCGATACCGCGCGGGCAAGGCTCGACGAGGTCGGCTGGAAGGTCAACTGCGTCATCACCCATACCTGCGCCACGCGCATGCTCTCGCCGACGCTCTACCCGGACCCAGGCTGGGAACGCCCTGATGTGGACCGGTTGACCGGATTCCTCGACGAGCTCGAGGACCGCCTGGACTACAAGCGCTGGTATTACGGACATTTTCACCGAGACGGCAATCCGGACGAACGGCACACGGTGCTGTATGACCGGATCGCGAGGCTCGGGGACAAACTCCTGCCGTGGGGCGCGTACTGATGACGGTCTATGTGACAGGCGATGTCCACGGCAGGGCCGAGTACGGGGCCAGCAGGTTCGCCTTCAGGTCTTGGCCGCTGGGCCGGACGCTGACGCGCGATGACGCGGTGATCGTGGCCGGCGATTTCGGCTTCGTCTGGGACGGCTCGAATGCTGAGAAATACTGGCTCGACTGGTTCGAGTCGAAGCCCTGGACCACGCGTTTCGTAGACGGCAACCATGAGAACCACCACGCCCTGGCAGAACTGCCGGTGCGAGAGTGGAGCGGCGGTCTCGTCCATGAGGTACGACCGCACGTGCTGCACCTGATGCGCGGAGAGGTGTTCGATATCGACGGGCTCACGGTCCTTGCCATGGGCGGCGGCGCGAGCAACGACAGGCAGTATCGCAGGGAGGGGAGGAGCTGGTGGCCTGAGGAGATGCCGAGCGAGGAAGAGATGGGGCACTGCCGTTCCTCGCTCAATCGCGTGGGCTGGAAGGTCGACTACGTTGTGACTCACGAGGCTCCGGCTGCCCTTGCTGAGGGGCTGTGTCGCGAGCGTGGACGCGAGTATCGGGACGACCGGCTTCAGCGATTCCTTGCCGAACTCGATGGGCGGCTCGGCTACCGCGCCTGGTTCTTCGGCCACTACCACGGCGACAAATGGTGCAACGCCAAGCATCGCCTGGTCTACAAAGACATCGTGCCGATTGAGGATGCCGTGCTCGGTTCTAGAGACCTCCTAGAAGCGTTCTAGAAGGTCTCTAGAAATCAGCCGCCTGATAGGAGAAGCGCGGGGCTACTCGCCCTTCATCTGGGTCATGACCTCGACCTTGGCCTCGGCCACAGCCGCCCGCTGCTCGGCTACAGCAAGGCGGTCCTTGAGGGCGGCGACCTCGGACATCAGGTCGTGCTGGGCCAGAAGCGCATCGCTCAGCTCGGCCTGGGCTTTCAGCGCGGTGTCACGCTCGCCGCGCAGCCGCTCGATCTCATCGACCATGGCCTCCGCCTCGGCATGGAGCTGGACGACCTGTCTGTCGAGCTTCCTGGCATCGGCAAGGTACCTGACGCTCGCGGCGTGGAGCTCGTTGTTCTCGAGTTCCAGACTCGCGGTATCGAGTTCGAACTTCTCCTCTATAAAGGCAACCCGCTCATTGCAGTCGGCCTCAATCTTTTCATTCCGATCCGTTGCCTCGACGAGCTTGCGGTTGAATTCGTCGAGCTGGGCCCTGAGCAGCGCGTTCTCGGTCCTGAGGTCGGCCGTCTCGCGCAGTAGCTTCTCCCGCCACGTCGCCTCGGTTCGCTCGGCGGCCTCCTCGTGGACGGACTTCACGCCGTAGATCTCCCTGATTTTTCTCTCGTCTGTCATCGTGCGACACTCCAATCAACAATGGGCATGGCTCCGCCACGCCGTACGGCTGGGAACAAATACGCGGCCGCTGTTGTTTTGTAGTCGTCCTGCGATCGGTGAGTTCTAAAAGCGTCTCAAGTCATACGTTCACGCAGGTTTTTGGTTAGAGAAATACCGCACGTTTTCATGGTATCACGTGCCTTAAAGGCCATGAATGGACGGCCATATCGATTCGTTGAAAATGGCACCAAAATGGCACCTACGACGCGTTGGTGGCGGGAGAGTGATGGCGTTAAAGATGCCGAGAATGATTATGGGATTGTTTTAGATGCGGGCATGAAAAAGGGTCGAATCGAAGTGTCTGGCCGGACGCCAATTGTCCGGGAACTGTTTCGGTTCGACCCTATTTTATTTTACATCCGCGGCATGTTCTTGTGGGCACCCTGACGGTGGCCGACTCTTACGACCTCGATAGTCGGTTTGTGGGCTTAAGATTTCGGAGGCTCCCAGCCGTTTTCGACTGCGGCGCGGTAGATTGCAGCGTAATTAAGCATCCAGCTGCCGTCACCCGCCTTTTGAATGTACCTCTTTTTCTTCAAAGAGGTATGGGCCCGGGAAATCGTGTTCTTGCTCAGGTGGTAGTGCTCCTCAATCCATTTGCTTTTTGCGTAAAAGCCCATGGCTTTTTTGTTTGTGGAAGGCTTTCCAAACTTCCATACAAGGCCGAGGATGAGGCGCTCAGCAGCGACGGTGGTGACGCAGCACGCCCACTCGGGCACTGAAATAAAATTAGCTTTATCCATTTTCCCTTTAATCTTTCGTTGTTCATTAACATCATCGCTAAATATGTCGGAAATCGACGGCAGCTCGCTCATGTTTACCGCCTAGTCAAAGTGGGCGGTGCGACCTTCAAGCTGCTTGAAAAGCTCATAAAACGAACTTTCAAACATGTAATTAGAACGATGGATTTGGATGAGCTTGCCGGACTCTCTCATAAACTTGCGTGCGGTGTTTTCGCTCCAGCCAGTAAGTTCGCGGATATCGTTAACGCGGAGCAACCGATCGCACTGAGCGGCACCAGTGGGGAAAGTCGGTGTGGACGCCTGAGTGCTAATCTTTGGAGTAGCCATGATGAGCTATCCTTTCAATGAGGGCCCTCCCTGTGCTTGTAAGACTTACCAGGTTCATAAGCACTTGGGGGGCCGGTTTCTATGACTACATGCGTAGCCATCTGACAGCTTTAGCATGTATTAAAACTCAATAGATGTCAATCAAATAAAGCATCTACCTGCGGAAATAGTAGCATAGTACCGTAATATTATTGATGAAACGATGAATGAAAAACATGCTATTTCTCGCTTCTCTGTATATAGGCGTTGATGAAGTCTTCGTAGCCTTTAACTGCTTTTATTTCTGATTGTTGAACGAGGCTTGTATACGTTTTGAGCGTGATATTGGGGTCCGCGTGGCCAAGAATACCTTGCACGCTTCTAACGTCCGATCCGTTCGCCAGCATAAAAGTGCTTACACAATGCCTGAGCTGATGCGGGCAGATGCCCTTATATAGCTTTCCGCCAGTCGAATTGTTCGGCTCATAGATTCCAAGATTGCAGCTAACTGCGAAATCGCGAAACCAATGGTTGAAGATGTAGTTTTTCATGTGACAGACAGTAGGGACCCCTTGCTCGACGGCAATATCGCTAATGATGGGAGTTCTGCCAGTCTGGGACAGCCCCAGAGAGGCCAGGAGCTCTTTTTGTATGGCTGACCATGATTGAAGACGTTCGGCTAAGGTTTCTCCAACGGGGATTTTGCGTTGGCTTTCTTGTGACTTGGGTGCCCTCAGTTCATGGTCGTTGGTGTACTGCCTGTCAATTTTCAAGGTTTTATTGGCAGGGTCCCAATCGCGCCATTCGAGGCCCAACATCTCGCCTTTCCGCATACCCGTATACACTAGTACTAGCGTACCAACAGCTTCGGCGGTGAGCTCAATGTGTTGAAGATGTGTGCATAGGGTAGCTACCTGGTCGATTGTCAGTGATTCTCTTTTGTTGCCTGGTCTGCGAACGTGAACGGTAGCGCAGGGGTTTCGGTCAATTATTCGCTTCGCGACTGCATTCGAGAGAATTTGACGCAACTTCGCGTTGATCCGCACAAGCTCCGATGGCTTGTATTTTCCCGTGCGACGAGCTTCGGCATATGTTTCTTCGATTAGATCGGGAGTCAGCCCCTCAATTGTCTGAAACGCACCGAATAGGTCTTCGATATGCCTGCAATCGTATGCTTCTCTTTCATAGCTCGTTGGCGCAAGCTCGGTGTCCCTATTTTCATGAAAGGCCCAGCAGTAGGATGCAAGCAGAGTTGGCTTTTTAGTTTTAGAGACCGTGCCAGAAGAGTTGATTTCTGCCAGCTTGGCCTGCATTGCAGCCTTTGCCTCTGTTTTAGTCTTGCAGTGAACCGTATAAGTTGGGGATCGTTTGTAGCGTCCCGTCTTAGGGTCCTTGATTCCAAGTGAAAAATAATAGCGATAGGTGTTAGGCGACCTCTTGTCTTTCCAACACGTGCCTCTTCCGCTAATGAGTGGTTGTTCTGACATCTTTGCACTCCGTTTCATTGATGAGTTTTCAACAATTCATTGAGTGCAGTTTAGCTAAAGCCGTTAGTAATATGTTTGTAAAAGCGTAGTCGCAGCTATCAGAGGCAAAAGACACAAACTGCTGTGTTTATCTGCGGTTATATGGTGTTCAATGATGTTTGATGAATGGTAGGGGGGAGCATTAAATCATATCTCCTAAAGCGGGTGTCGACGGTTCGAATCCGCCCGGGGGCACCAGAGGAATATCGAGCCCGGTACCGTTACGGTGCCGGGCTCTTTTGGTTTAAGGCATGCCGTAGTATTCGCTGCTTCAGATAAAGAAAGCGCCCGCTTGCTGGGGGAGCAAGCGGGCGCCTGTGAGCGAATATGTTTGCGGCGAAAGCCGCGATGAGCGGTGGGGTGGCGACTCGTTGGTCGTACCGGAATCGTCGCCCGTGCCCGAGCCCGAGCCCGAGCCCGAACCAGAAAGTGCGACCGTCAGCGTAATCGTGCTGTCGGTGGACTGCTTTCCAGTGGGGGAGACGCCCGTAACGGTTGCATCCTCGTTACCGCTTACGGGATTGCCGTTCTGGTCACAGAAGCCAATGTTATAGAAACCGGCGTTGTTGAGCGCGGTAACGGCGGCGGAAATGCTCTTGCCGTACAGGTTGCCCGGGACGGTGGCCTTGCCGGACTTCTTGGCGATGACGACGGTAATCGTGGCGCCGGGCTTCTGCTTGCCGCTGGGGTTCCAGCTGATCACGGTGCCCTCGGTAACCGAGTCGTTCTCCTGGTAGCTCACGTCGACACCAAAGCCTGCCATATCGAGGGCGTTGCGCGCCTGGGCCTCGGTCATGTCGGTCAGGTCGGGGACGGACGTGGTATCCGGGCCGCTCGAGACCTTGTACGAGATGGTCGTGCCCTTCGCGACTTCCTTACCGGCTTCGGTGCCCTGCTCAAAGACCTGGCCCTCATCAGCCTCGTTGGCCTCCTCGGAGGCGTTGCCCTTCAGGCCAACGCTTGCCAGTGCGGCTTCTGCTTGGTCCTTGGTCAGGCCGACAAGTTTGGGAACCTCAACCTTTTCGGAGGGCTTGGGGCCCTTGGAGATTACCAGGTTCACCTTGGTGCCCTTGGTCTTCTTGGTGTTGCCGTTGGGCGTCTGCTCGGCGACCTTGCCCTCGTCGACATCGTCGTTGTAGCTTTGGTCGATGGTGCCGACCTCGAGGCCGGCTTCCTTGATCAGCTCGACGGCAGTCTGCTGGTCCTTGCCCAGCACATCGGGCACGGTGACCTGCTCGCCGCCAAAGAGTCCTGTGGCAAAGGCCACCACGATGCCGATGACGGCAACGGCTGCCACCACGGCGGCGATGATCTTGTTCTTGTTGGATTTGGGCTTTTCGACCTCGTAGGAGCCGGTGGAGCCCGAAACCGAGCTGCGGGCGGTATTTTGGCCGCTCACGCCCGAGACGGGACGCACCATGGCGCGCGTCTGATCGGAAAGCTCGCGAGTCTTGGTGGCGCCCAGCTCACCGGGGGCACCGATGATGCGCGTGGGCTCCGAGACTGTCTCTTATACACATCTGACGCTGCCGACGAAGCTAGAAG
>USPH01000066.1 GCA_900556515.1 uncultured Collinsella sp. | reverse complement strand
CGGGGTTGAGCACGATGGGCGCGGCGAACAGCAGCGGCTCGTTGACGGCAAAACAGACCGGGACGATGGCGGCCTTACCGACGGCGCGCATCTCCTGAGACTTGGCCAGGAAGCAGAACATAAAGACCAGGACGAGCGTGGCGCCGGTGCCGCCCATGCAGACGACGAAGTACTGGGCACCCTGGGTCAGGACAGCGGAAGCGTGCTGGCCAGCCTGGAACGCAGCCAGGTTGTCGGTCATGTTGGCAACGAGGGCGGCGGCGATGGCGGGCTCGACGATCGAGGGGCCGTGGACGCCCACGAACCAGAACAGGCTCATGGCGCCGTAGATCACAGCGAGGCCGATGTAGCCGTCGGCAGCGGTGAACAGGGGCTGGAACACCTGGATGACGCCCTGGGCAAAGCAGAAGCCAAAAGCAGCGCGGAAGACGATGTCAAAGACCCAAAAGACGGTGATGCAGACGGAGAAGGGGATGATGTCCTTAAAGGTCTGCGAGATGTTGGGCGGGACCTGCTCGGGCATCTTGACGGTGATGTTGCGCTTAATGAAGAACTTGTAGATGATGCCGGTCACAAACGCAGCGATAAAGGCGGTCAGCAGGCCTTTGGAACCAAGGTAGGTGGTGTTGAAGCCGCTGGCAGCGTCCGTGGCGATCGTGTCGCTCGAAAGGAGCAAGAAGCCGATGATGGCCGCGCACATGCACGAGATGAAGTTGATCTGGTTGTTCTTGGGCAGATCGCGGTTCTGAGCGTCGGCGAAGTGCTTGGCCGTGGTGGCGGCACAGGCGATGGCCAGGATGCCCATGGAGTAGTTGTAGCACTTCCACAGGGCGTTGTTGATGTCATCGGGCCAGTAGAAACCCCAGATATTGGGAACCGAGGCTACCAGGCAGAAGATGGACGAGAAGATGATGATGGGGATGACGGAGATAAAACCGTCGCGGATCGCCTTGAGGTACTTGTTGCGGGCGATCGCGTTGAAAAAGGGCTGCCCCTTTTCGATGATGGCGATGAGTTGCTCCATGCAAAGCTCCTAAGAGTCGGTGGGTTGGCAACGATGGTAGCTTTTGACGTTTGGTTGCCAAAATGTTGACGTTGCCATTTTGCGACATAAAATAAGACGCGAACCGATGGCCCCTGTGCCTGTGGACCGTCGATTCCTTGCGCGTAAACGTTTGAGCCGCCCGGTGGCTCTGTGTTTGCACAATGGCAACGTTAACATTTGGGCGACAAAAGCCGTTCGGGGAAGCAAAAATGTCGGTGAACGGTAGGTTTTGGGTGGTGAGCGTATGGTGGGGGAGGCGTTGGATATACTTGAAGGCGTTAAAAATGACTGCGCAAGGTGCCACCAATGGCATCGTTGACATAGAAAGATCGACCTATGGCCGCTGTTAAAAAATCGGTATCCGTCAAAGACGTAGCGCGCCTCGCGGGCGTCTCGGAGCAGACGGTCTCGCGCACCGTGCACGATTCGCCCAGCGTGCGCCCCGAGACCAAGGAACGCGTGCGTGCCGCCATGCGCGAGCTGGGGTATCGCCCCAATTTTGCCGGTCGATCGCTGCGCCGCGGTAAGTTTAAGACCGTCGGCGTCGCCATGTTCAACATTACCGGCACCGGCAATCTCGACCGTATGGAGGGCTTTGCCGCCGCGGCCGATAAGCACGGCTATGCCATCACCCTCACTAAAGTAGACGGGCATCCGTATACCCTCGAGAGCGCATCGTCGCGCATGAGCGCACTGCCAGTGGACGGTATGGTTGTGATCATGAATCGCATGCCGGCAGACTTTGGCACTTTTGAGCCGCTGCCCGGCATGCAGACGGTGCTCGTTACGATGTTGGAGCACCCGCTCTGTTCAACGGTCGATAACGACCAGTTCGATTGCTCGCGCCAGGTGGTCGAGTACTTGCTGGAGCGGGGGCACAAGACCGTGCACTTTATCTCGTGTCCCGAGCGCTCGCTTTCGGGCATGCGGCGCGAGGAAGGCTGGCGCGAGACATTGCGCGCGCATGGCATTGAGCCACCGCGACTTATCCGTGGCGATTGGACGGCGCAGAGCGGATATGCCGCAGGTCAGGCCCTGGCGGATGATCCGACCTGTACGGCCATTTATGCTTCCAACGACGCCATGGCCTACGGCTGCATTCGCGGGCTCGAGTCGCGCGGAAAGCGCGTGCCCGAGGACGTGAGCGTGGTGGGTGTCGATGACAGCCTGGGTGACATCGTGCCCGATCGTCGCCTGACCACGGTGCGCTTTGATAACAAGCGTGTCGGCATGTGGGCGGTCGACAAGATTGCCGGCGCCGAGGGCGTTGCGCCCGGTGTGGAGCACATGCTGTTTCCGGGCGTGCTCGTCGAGGGCGATACGGTGCGCGATGTACGCTAGGGCGCAGGTCTGTTTGGGTTGCCGCTAATTGTGTTCGATATTGTTCAGATTGGTTTAAAAACCGTTCACGGGCGAAAAGCGACCGTTCATAGCTCGAAATTACGTTTTACGCTGTTCTTTTTTGTTTGAATGTTATTGTTTCTGTCATACACAACGCAGCGCGTATGCCCGGACGCGATGCTCTCCATTGGTTCATATGTGAAAGGAACGCAATATGGCAACCAAAGAAGAAATCTCGATGGTTGGATTCGAGATTGTCGCATATGCAGGTGACGCCCAGACCGATCTGCTTGCAGCGCTCGATGCTGCTCGCGAGGGTGACTTTGAGAAGGCCGAACAGCTGCACAAGGATGCCAGCGATGCGCTCATCGGTGCCCACGACACGCAGACCAAGCTGCTTTCGCAGGAGGCCGGCGGTGGCGAGATGGAGATGACCTTCATCATGGCTCACGCTCAGGACACTCTCATGACCACTATGATTCTGGAGAAGCAGGCCCGCTTTACCATCGATGCTTACAAGCGCATCGCCGAGCTCGAGGCCAAGCTCGCCTAACGAGTCCGCACAATCAAGTCCCCTTCCAAAAGCTCTGCCGCTACCCGCGGCAGAGCTTTTTCTGTCCTCCTCCAAGTTGCGGTGAAATGGGGACTGAATAGGGGCCGGCGGGCGCAAAACAATCCCTATTCCACCGCAACTCATCCCGAGACAGTCATTGGGGACAGTCTTGTTGCGCTCCGTTGGTCCTCCCGTTCGATTTTTGCTCGGTGGGTATACTTCCTTTCGCATTAAACGCCGGACTGAGGAGGTATCCAAATGCCGGATAACGGGTCAATACAAAAAAGAGACGCGCACGAGATGGCTCATGGGCGTCCTGTCCAGATAACCGAGCACACGACGGTAACCGAGCTGCAGCCCAGCCTGTCCGATGTCGTGTGCGCAAACAAAAAGCTGCAGATTGGTATCATCGTTGCGCTCGTGGTGCTGGCGTTGCTGTCGGGCTTTGTAGCTCGTCCGCATTTCGCCGATACCAAGACTTGGGACTCCACCATCGAGGTCATCGATCAAAAGAAGGGCAATGTTTTGGCGCTCACGACCTCGTGCGTGGCGCTGTCTGCGGGCATTACCGCACTGCCGGGTGATACGGGAACGCCGGTTGCCGAGCAGCTCGCGCAGCTTTCAGGCAACCTTGGTATCGTGCTTGCCGTGCTCTACCTAGAGAAATATTTGCTCACGATTTTGTGGTCAGTTGGCTTGGGCATCTTAATCCCGTTTGCGTTGGTGCTCTTTGCGGTGTCGCTCGGCATTCATGGGCGCTGGAGTACGAGCGCCGTCCTGCGCCGCGTGGCGACTCGCGTGCTGGTGGTCTCCATGATCGGAATGGCCTTGGTGCCTGCAAGTGTATGGGTGTCGCAAAAGGTCGACGAAACGTATCGAGTGAGCATCGAGGCGGCCGAGCAGAAGGCGGCCGACGCTGCGGGTGCGGCAGATAGCGGAAGCTCCAAAGCAAGCAAGAAAAAGACCGAGTCCACAGAGTCCAAGAACGTGCTTGAGCAGCTTGCTGACGGTGCCTCGAGCCTGGTCACGTCGGTAACCAGTGGTGCCAAGCAGATGACCGACGAGATCGTGCAGCAGGTGACCGATCTGATCGAAGGCGTCATCGTGATGATCGTGACCTCATGCGTGATCCCATTGCTGGTACTCGCGGCGTTTTTGTGGCTGGGGCACACCCTGCTGGGGATCGATATCTCCGGTCCAGCGAACTATTTGACGGGTCGTTTCTTGAGTGCTCCTTCCAAGCACGCCAAAAAGGGTGGGCAGTCCGAGTAGCTAAAACAGCTGTATATACCGGGGCATACTGCCGAAGGGCGGCCGAGACACGTTCTCGGCCGCCCTTTTGTTTGTTGAATACATGGTCGCTACGTCCGCGCCCGGCCCAAACGGTCGTCAATCATCCGCGAACGGTATTTGTTCAAAAAAGAACAAAGATAAACAAAAAGTTGTTGCAGTTACTGTTTGAATATGTTCAAATAAACATGAACAGTGAAGAACCGCATATTCAGATGCCCGGACCTGAACGCGATTCAACACTTCCAAACAGAAACTACGCACCTGCGTATCTCTCAAGGAGGATGTCATGAGGGTTGTAATCGCTTCCGATGCCGACGGTATGTCGATGAAGGAGTCCATCAAGGAGATGCTCATCGCCGACGGTCACGAGGTCGTCGACTATTCCGAGACCCCTGCCGCGGACTTTGTCGATTCCGCGACCGCCGTTGCCAAGGACCTGTTGGTGCACAAGGATTCCCAGGGCTTCGCATTTGATAAGTACGGCGTCGGCTCCTATATGGCCGCCGTCAAGATCAAGGGCATGGTCGTCGCCAACATTTCCGACGAGCGTTCCGCCTACATGACCCGCGAGCACAACGGTTCGCGCATGGTCACCATGGGCCCGGGCGTTGTGGGCACCGAGGTTGCCAAGAAGATCGCCCGCGAGTTCCTGCGCGCCCAGTACGCCGGCGGCCGTCACCAGATCCGTGTCGACATGCTCAACAAGATGGCCTAACGAGAGCCACCGAGAACTCGAACTTCTACCTCAACTTGTGAATTCAGACGAAAGGACGTTCTGATGAAGAAGACCATCGCAATCGGTTGCGACCATATCGTTACGGACGAGAAGATCTATCTGGCCGACCGCCTGGAGCAGGCTGGCTACAAGGTGCTCGACTGCGGCACCTACAGCCACACCCGTACGCACTATCCCATCTACGGTAAGGCCGTGGGCGAGGCTGTTGCCAGCGGCGAGGCCGACTTTGGCGTGGCCCTGTGCGGCACCGGCATCGGCATCACCAACGCCGTCAACAAGGTTCCCGGCGCCCGCTGCGCGCTGGTCCGCGACATGACCTCTGCCCTGTATGCTCGTCGCGAGCTCAACGCCAACATCGTGGGCTTTGGCGGCAAGATCACCGGCGAATTCCTGATGGCCGATATTATGCTTGCCTTCCTGGAAGAGCCCTACGACAAGACTCCCGAGCATGATGCCCTGATTGCCAAGATCGACGCCTGCAACAAGGCCGACGCCGAGGCTCAGGCCGACCCGCACTTCTTTGACGAGTTCCTAGAGAAGTGGGACCGCGGCGAATACCATGATTAGCGGGTATCCGGCGTAATTAACTAGTCCGTTGACGGCTCGCGTTTCTGTGAGGGGGCGCGGGCCGGTTTTCTATCAGCCCTATTGACTTGGCGGGCTGTCGTAAGAAAGGGAAGGCTCCTATGGAGTTTGTTCTTGATAACAGTTTTGTTCGCGTGGCACTGAGCACGGCGGGCGGGTCGTTCACTTCTATTGTAGCCAACGGCCGTGAGTACCTGTGGCAGGGTGATCCTTCGGTCTGGTCGGGCCAGGCGCCCATTTGCTTCCCGATCTGCGGCGGTCTTCGTGACGGTCACGCGATGACCATGGGCGGCCGCGAGGTAAAGCTCGCCCGCCACGGCTTTGCGCGCAAACAGGAGTGGAAGCTCGAGGAACAGAGCGACAACATGGTTGCGCTGAGCCTAAGATCTGCCGACCATGCCGAGTTGCTCGAGCAGTATCCATATCCGTTTAAGATCGTTGCTCGCTACACGATTGATGCGGCTAAGGTGGCCGTGTCGTACGAGGTGACCAATGAGGGTACCGAGGACATGCCATTCTTTGTGGGCGGTCACCCCGGCTTTAAGTGCCCGCTCGACGAGGGCGAGTCCTATGACGACTATGAGCTCCGTTTTGATCAGCGTGAGGCGGCAGAGCTCTGCACCGCCGTTCCCTCGACGGGCCTGATTGATGTTGAGCATCGCAGCAAGAACCCCATGGTCGGCCAAAACCTGTCGCTTACCCACGAACTTTTCGACTTCGCCGAGACCATCTTTGACGTGCTCGAGAGCCGCGTGGTTACGCTGACCAAGAAAACCGAGGACAAGGGCGTGCGGCTGACGTTCCCCGATATGCCGTACCTGATTGTGTGGAGCAAGCCCGAGGGCGACTTTGTGGCCGTGGAACCGTGGGGCGGCCTGTCCACCTGCTCCGACGAGGACGATGTCTTGGAGCACAAGCGTGGCTGCTTAGTTGCCAAGCCGGGGGAGACCGTCACTCGCGGCTTTGAGATCGAGATCCTTTAACGAGCAATCGTATGTTTGGGGCCGCGCGTGCCGTGTCCCGGAAACAGGAGTTCAACATGATTCTGACCGTTACCATGAACCCGTCGATTGATACGCGCTATCAGCTCGACAAGCTGATCATCGATGACGTTAACCGCGTAACACCCGAAAAGACCGCTGGCGGCAAGGGCCTCAACGTGAGCCGTGTGCTGCTGCAGCTGGGCGACGATGTGCTCGCGACCGGCCTGCTCGGCGGCCACATGGGTTCCTATATGGCCGAGCTTATGGATGCCGACGGCGTCAAGAACGACTTTGTGCCCATCGCCGGTGAGACGCGCATTTGCCTGAATATTCTGCACGAGGGTAATCAGACTGAGCTGCTGGAGAGCGGCCCGCAGATCGCCCCGGCTGAGCTCGAGGCCTTTACTGCCAAGTTCGCCGAGCTTGCAGCGAAGGCGGACGTTGTGACGCTTTCGGGCTCATTGCCGCGTGGCGTCGATGCCGGCTACTATGCCGAGCTCGTCAAGATCGCCGAGGAGGTGGGCGCCAAGGTGCTGCTCGACACCTCGGGTGCATCGCTGGAGGCCGCGCTGGAGTCCGACGCTAAGCCCGAGCTCGTAAAGCCCAACCTGACCGAGATGAACGGCCTGCTGGGTACGTCCTTTACGACCGATGATGTGGATG
>USPH01000065.1 GCA_900556515.1 uncultured Collinsella sp. | reverse complement strand
ACGAGATCTGCGCATGTCTCGTGGGCTCGGAGATGTGTATAAGAGACAGATCACGGGCGTCTTGGCGCTCGTCGCCGGCATCGCACTGCTGTTTGCGCCCGCCAAGTCCCTCGTCTTCCTAACGACCGTCTTGGGCTTCTACTTTGTGATCACGGCCGCGATCAGGCTGTTTACCGCTGTTTTCGAGCCACTGCTGCCCACCGGCTGGCGCGTGACGAGCATCATCTCCAACCTACTCATTATCTTGGGCGGCGTCATAATCCTGCGCAACCAGGCCTTCTCGACCGCGACGCTCACCACGATGGTGGTTATCGTGGCCGGCTTTGGCTGGATCGTCGAAGGTGTCATGTCCATTCTGGAGTCCGAGCTTTCGTCCAACCGTGCCCTCGCCATCCTGAGCGGCGCGCTCTCCATCATCGCCGGCATGTTCGTGTTTATCTATCCGCTGTGGTCGGCCAAGATGCTCGTCATCTTTAGCGGCGCCGCACTGCTGGTGTTTGGCGTAACGCTGATTGTTCGCGCTATTCAATTTGGCAAACTGGTGCACTAGATGCCGCGAACGCTCTTTATTGATGCAGACGCCTGCCCGGTCACGCGCGAGTCGATTGACTGCGCGCGGCGGGCGGGCGTCGCCGTCGTTATCGCCGGCAACAGCACACAGAACCTGGAACGCCACATTCGCCGCGACGATCCGCGCGACGTCGAGCATGCGCGACGCGGATTTTGGGTCACGACGCTCGATGTGAGCGTGGGCGCCGACAGCGCCGACTTTGCCATTGTCGAACGCCTGCAGGCGGGCGATGTAGTCGTGACGCAGGACATTGGCTTGGCGAGCATGGTGCTCGGGCGCGATGCCGCCGCCATCGGCGTGCGCGGGCGCGTCTACGATAAGGCGACCATCGACATGCAACTGTTTATTCGCCACGAGGAAAAGAAGGTGCGCCGCGCCGGCGGTCGCACTCGCGGTCCGGCGGCATTTACCAGCGAAGACCGGGCCCGCTTTAAGCGCAACCTCACCGAGCTGCTGCGCTAACCAAGGTAGATTTTCGGGACATGCCCGGAAATCTACCTTTTTGTTTTGCGCGGTGTGAGCGCTCGGAATCCATGGCTCAACAAAAAACGGGCTTCAAAATGCCATGCGTCGCCGCATTGCGCAGGCGCCGAGCATGGCTATTTGAAGCCCATTTTTTAGGCCTACTTAGAGGCCGAAGGCGGATAGGATAAGGCCCCAGCCGGCGCCGATGACGTACATCATGACCAGGAACACGGCGTTTTCACGAGCGCTGCGGTTGGTGCGGAACAGGACAAGATAGCCCACGCCGGCGGAAATGAGCGTGCCGGCGAGCATCGGCGCCAGCTGTAGCGCGCCCTCCAGGTACAGCTGCGTAATGACCACGCTGGCCGAGCAGTTGGGGATCAGGCCGACGAGTGCCGAGCCCAAGACGGCGAGCGTCTCGTTGCCACGCAGGAACTGCTCGATCGCGGACTCTCCGAAGGTCTCGAGCACGGCAACTAGAATCAGCGTCACCAGGAAAATAAAAACCGAAACCTGCACGGTGTGCGAGATCGCGCTGCGGATAATCGACAGGACGGGCGCACCTTCGTGGGAGTGACCGTGGTCGTGCCCATGGCCGTGGTGGTGCTCATGCTCGCCTGCGTGACCGTGGTCATGGCTGTGTCCGTGGTCGCGCTCGTGTTCATCTTCATCATCATCGCAACCGCAATGGTCGCGCTCGCACAACTCGTGGATGTGGTCGGCGCTCACGCCCGCCTCGGCCACTTCATCAATGATGTCGCCCCCGGTATGGTCGTCGTGCGCGCAGTTCACATGAGCCGGATTGGCAGCGGTCCCCAGCACGGTACGGCGAATCGCCGCATGCGCGCGGGAATTACGACGAAGGCCGCGGATAGCCGCGTCCACGATAAAGCCCGTGACCAGCGCGATCAGTGCCTTCGAAGCCAAAAGCATCGCCATGGTCTGCACGGGCACCTGCTCGGCGAGCAACAGCGGCAGCATCTCATCGGAGGTCGAGAGGAACACGGCGACCAGCGTGCCCAGCGTCACGACACGGCCGGCGTACAGCGTTGCTGCCATGGCCGAAAATCCGCACTGCGGCACAATGCCCAGCAGCGAGCCAGCCACGGGACCCGCAGCGCCGGCGCGCTTGATAGCGCCGTTGACGCGGTCGCCCGCAACGTGCTCAAGTGTCTCGAGAGCAAGATACGTCACCAACAAAAACGGCGCCAGCGAGAGCGTGTCCTTGCCGGCGTCGAGCAGAATATCAATCAGCAAATCCATGACGGATGGAACCTTTCATGTCTTTCGGCAGCATTGTAAAAGTCCTAGCGGTCAACTAGGGTATTGTAGTTGTCCTAGGCGCGATGCCAATAGTTGCCCATGGTAAACTATCATCTCGCCATAACTCAATGCCACCGAGCCGCGCGACACGGCCCGTCCAAGGAGCAGTTATATGAACGTTTCACAAGCACTCGAATACGAGCGCCAGCCGTTTATTCCCATGTTTATCTATGGCGATCACGGCGCCATGGAGTCCGAGCGCCAGAAGGGCGAGGAGGCCCTTAAGGTGCTCGAAACCGAGTACTTTACCGCCGAGGGCGACCCCAGCTTCGACTTTGCCACCGTGCGCGACCTGGCTGACCGCAACCGCGACCTGTGCGACCAGATTGGCGAGGCGCGCCTGCGCAACGTGACGCCCGCGACGCTTTCGCGCGGCCTGTCCGATGCCGACACCTGCGCCGCCATCGGCAAGATGCAAAAGCGCACCGCCGCGTCGGTCATGCGCGAGATCCGCGGCGACCGCGACGCGCTCGGCGTGGCCTACGCCCGCAAGCCCATCCAGGGCACCGTGCTCGGTATCGACATCGAGACCACCGGCCGTGCACCCGAGCGCGGTTATATCATCAATGTGGGTTGGGAAATCATGGAGCTCACCAGCGACGCCGTCCCGCACGACGCCGAGGCGCACTACTGCGGTCTGCCCGACATCTACCGCGGCGAGGATGTGCCGTTGTCGAATATCCACCACATCACCTGGGACGACATCGACGGCAAAAAGCCATTCCGCGAGAACAAGGAACTGCAGAAGCAGCTGCTCAAGCTTATGAAGAAGTACCCGTACATGGCGCACAACGCCGCCTTTGAGGACAGTTGGTTCAAGATCCACCTGGACGGTTACGCCGAGGCACGCCGCGCCGGCAAGATCATCGTCATCGACTCGCGCCAGATCTGCCGCAGCCTGGATGCCGACGTCCGCTCGCTCCCCCGCGAATCCGCGCCCGCCGCGCTCGAGAACTGGGCGCGCCGCCGTGGAACCCTCGCCGCCGACGCCAACGAGCAGCACCTGGGCCTCGACGACACCGACCTCATGCTCCGCACGGTTCAGGCCGAGTTCAACCTCAAGAACCTATTCGCGAAATAACCGATCCATCTGCGGGAGCGCCTGCCAGGCACAGCGCAATCCGTCTGGGCACACCGACACGCAGTAAACTAGGGCGCAGCCTTATGGCTGCACCCTAGTTTTCATCAAAACGAGCAAATACGCGTGCTTCACATAGTCGGCAGGTTGGCCCACCTACATTTTTCGAGTTGTTCGGCCAGCTGAACCACTAGTCAAGGCCCCTTGAACCGCAATCGAAGCTAAAATCGCCTTAATTTCGCAACCAAGCCCCATAAATCTACCTGAATCAATTCGAATAGGACGTTGCGATCGCACCATTTGTATAGGATAAGGCCGAATAACTCAAATTATGTTGGTGAGGCATCTGAGCGGTCGGCAAAAACGCTTAGAAGCTACGAATCCGCAACTAAAGTTCATCAAAAAGGGGCAGCCGGCAGAAACCTCCCCAGCCAAAGCTGCTCCCTCAATACGACAGCTCAAAAACCCACCGTTCGCAGAAGATAAGCCGCGCCCCAATACCGTTGCCCGAAGTTTCGGGCGTATGCGGCGTCCGCTATGCCATCATGCGCGTATGGGAATCATTCTGTCACATACCACGGCACGCGCTGTATACCTAACAGCCAACTCGCTCGCAAGCTACGCGACCGGTCCCATACTTATGGAAAAGATCAGGGTGTCTGCGCCGACCACGTCCGACCTGGAAGCGGCACGAGCATGGCTCAACAGAAAGAATGTCGATTCTGAACGTATCCATGTGCTGACGTTTTCCAATAATGCCAAAAGGCACCGCAAGGGCTGCATCTGCCACTGCACGCGCTATACGTTTGATGCAGAAAGCTACCTAGAACTCGAGCCGAACGTCTACATCGTCGATATCAAGCTGTGCGCGTTAGAAGCAACAGCCGACCTCAACCTTTCGGAGCTCGTTGAGTATTACTTTGAAATCTGCGGCTCCTACGCGCTTGGAACGTCCGACGAAACTCAATATCGCGAGCGCCCAGCCCTAACCAGCGTTGAAGAGCTCAGAGCCTTCTTTTCAGAGGCACCGGGGTATCGTGGATCTAATAAAGCACTTAAGGCACTTTCTTATGTACACGAAGGCTGTCGCTCCCCACTCGAAACGGCGTTTGTCATGATGCTGACAATGCCCAAGTCAATGGGTGGCTTAGCCATACGCGCTATCAAAACGGATTATCCGATCCCAGTCCCCAAAAGATACGCCGCCCTAACGCGACGGACGGTTTTCTACCTCGACGCGCTGCTCGAAAATTCGATGACCGATATCGAATACAACGGCTTTTACCACGACGAACCCGAGCAGCAATCAATTGACGAGGAGCGCCGAAACACGCTGCGAAACATGGGATATGCCGTTATCACGGTTAATCGTCATTCGTTTTTCAAGCAGTCCGCTTTTAAACGGGTCATGGAAGCGATTCGCATTCGCGAGAAGATATGGCCCGGTCGACTCCCGGATAACTTCGCCATCCTGCAAGAAACTCTTCGTCAATTTGTCTTGCGGCGCTACTTCGAATACGGTCGCCGCGTCCTGGAGACACTCAAAGAAGAAGAGGCCGCCAAGCGCGAAATTGCAAGCCAATATCCGCAAGCTGATGACCCGAGCATCAACGATGTGCCCGAACCCGACGACATGCAACACGTCGGGGCCCTTGCTGAGGAAATCAATGGGGCTTGGGAATGCGACATGTTCGCAAAAATCGATGAAAACCGCACGGAAGACGACACGATTATTGATCTAATTGAGAATTCGCTCTTCTAAAGGCGATCTCTGCGGATGTCCACCTACATTTTTCGACTTATTCGGCCACCGATGTGCCAGATTGGCTGCAGCAATGCTCAATATAACTTTAGATAAAACTGATTCTGCAGAAACTCCCGTAGAGGAAGAACTGATTCTCGCGGTATTTGACACGATAAAGTACAAATATGAACAGTTCTAATGCTTCTCAAGGTGGCTTTCTTAGCATGCTAGCCGAACATCTCGAAATATGTTGGCGAGCATTGCGTCGATGTCTCCCAACCCACAGAAAATCGCAGAAGCGGCAAGCAGTCATCGAAATTAACGCAAATTGTATTGACATATGAACATACACTCATATAATCGAAAGCAAGTTATATGAGCGCATGTTCATATGAAAGGATATTGCAATGAGCATCCGCGTTGATGAAACGAAACCCGACATCGAGGCCACCGAACCCGCGATCCCCACCACCTGCTCGCCCGAGGACCTTCCCGACGAGGAACTTCTCTACGACCTCGCCGACCTGTTCAAGGTCTTCAGCGACACCACGCGCATCAAGATCCTCTATGCCCTCATGGGCCGCGAGCTCTGCGTGGCAGACATCGCCGAAGCGACCGAAACCTCGCAGTCCGCGGTGTCGCACCAGCTGCGCACACTCAAGCAGTCGCACCTGGTTAAATTCCGGCGCGACGGGCGCAATATCCTATACTCGCTCGCCGACGACCACGTCTACACCATGCTCAACCAGGGCATGAGCCATATCTGCGAATAGCAACCAACCACGGTACCAGCGCGGCCTGCACCCAAGCCGCAAATACGGGGAAAGGAATCCACCATGAAAAAGCAGTTCAAGCTCGACGAGATCGACTGCGCCAACTGCGCGCGTGAGCTTCAGGACGAGCTGGCCAAGCTCGAGGGCGTCAAATCCGTGTCCGTCAACTTTATGACCCAGAAGCTGACGCTCGAGGCCGATGACGCCGAGTTCGACGAGGTCCTTGACCGCGTTGTGGAGTTTACGGCCGACGCCGAGCCGGACTGCGAGATCATTCTCTAGCCCAGGTTTACGCCAACCCGCAAGGCCGCGCTTGCCGAGGCCTTTGCTCGCGAAATTATATGAGCGAGTGTTCATACATTCAAATGGAAGGATACGAGTCATGGCCACCGCCGACCCCAAGAAGAAAAAGAAGAAGCGCAAGAAAAAAGAGTCACTCGAGCATAAGCGCAACCGCATCCTGGTAGCGCTGGGCATTTTTGCCGTGGTGTACGCCCTCGATGAGCTCGGCACCCTCACTGCCGCATTCGGCACCCCGGGCGACATCTACGCCAGCTTCGCACTGTTCCTCGTGCCGTTTTTGATTGCCGGCTACGACGTGCTCCAAAAGGCATACAACAACATCCGCCGCGGCAAGGCGTTCGACGAGAGCTTCCTCATGGCCGTCGCGACCATCGGCGCGTTTGCCATGGTGCTCTTCCCCGACACCGATCCGCACATGGCCGAAGGCGCCGCCGTCATGCTGTTCTACCAGGTCGGCGAGCTGTTCCAGGCATACGCCGTGGGCAAGAGCCGTAAATCGATCAGCGCCATGATGGACATCGCACCCGACTATGCCAACGTCGAGCAGCCCGACGGCACGCTCGAACAGGTCTTTCCCGATGACATCGCCGTGGGCACCGTCATCGTCGTCAAGCCCGGCGAGCGCGTGCCTATCGACGGCGTCATCGTCGAAGGCGAGACACAGCTCGATACCGCCGCGCTCACGGGCGAGTCAGTCCCCCGCCCCGCCAAGTCCGGCGACGATATCATCAGCGGTTGCATCAACATGACGGGCCTCATCCACGTGCGCACCACCAAGCCCTTTGGCGAGTCCACCGTCGCGCGCGTCTTGGAGCTCGTAGAAAACGCCAGCGAAAAGAAGGCGCGCACCGAAAACTTCATCACGCGCTTCGCCCGCGTCTACACGCCCGCCGTCACCGGCGCGGCCGCGGTACTCGCGCTCGGCGGCGGCTTGATCACCGGCGCCTGG
>USPH01000064.1 GCA_900556515.1 uncultured Collinsella sp. | reverse complement strand
GCAGCGTCAGATGTGTATAAGAGACAGGTGACAATAATGAAAGTCGGAAGGATTCGGTCGTGTCGGATAATAGGGATTACTACGAGGTGCTTGGCGTCGACAGGGATGCCGACGCGCGGACGATCAAGCGCGCGTTTCTAAAGAAGGCCCGTACCGTACATCCGGATGTTTCGGACGACCCCGAGGCCGAGGCCAAGTTCAAGGAGCTCAACGAGGCCTATTCCGTTCTTTCCGATGAGCAGAAGCGTGCTAACTATGACCGTTACGGCACAGCCGACGGCCCTGGTGGCTCTGGCTATGTCGACATTAACGATATCTTTGGCGGCATGGGCATGGACGACCTGTTCTCGTCGTTCTTTGGCGGTGGCGCCCGTAGCCGTCGTGAGCGTCGTCGCGGTCGCGATATGGCCATCTCGCTTTCGGTGACCCTTGAGGAGGCGGCGCTCGGCTGCAAAAAGACGATCAGCTACGATCGCCTGGCTCCCTGTGACGACTGCAACGGCACCGGTAGGGCCGAGGGTGCGACCGAAAAGCAGTGCGGCCGCTGCCACGGCACGGGTTATGTCACGACGGTCCAGCGTTCGTTCCTGGGTCAGGTCCAGTCCTCTTCGCCTTGCCCCGACTGCCATGGCGAGGGCACGGTCATTGATCATCCCTGCGAGACCTGCGACGGTCAGGGCCGTACGCCTTCGCACGAAAAGATCGATATCGATATTCCCGCCGGCGTCTCGACCGGCCGCCAGCTGCGCGTGAGCGGTTTTGGCGAGGCCGGTCTTCGCGGCGAGCCCTCGGGCGATCTGATCGTCAACGTGCGCGTCGCCGACCATGAGCGCTTTAAGCGCAACGGTGACGACCTGTACTTGGTGAGCGATATCTCGATTGCGCAGGCTGCGCTCGGCTGCGAGATCGAGGTCGAGGGCATTATGCCCGACGAGGTCGTTAAGGTGACGGTTCCCGCCGGCGCCCAGTACGGCGACACCGTGAGCGTCAATAATTACGGCATGCCGCGCATTGGCGGTGGCGGTTCGCGTGGCCGCCTGATCGTGCAACTGCGCGTGGTCGTTCCCACCAATCTTTCCAATAAGCAGCGCGAGCTGCTCCGTGCTTTTGCCGATGAGATGGGCGATGACGTCGCTTCCGGTAAGAAGTCGGTGACCGACCGTATCAAGAGTGCCCTCGACGATCTCCTCGATTAAGGAGCCCGCGTGCTCGCACCCCATATTTCCGTCGTCAACCTCGGCTGCCGTGTCAACCGGGTTGAGTCCGACCGTATCACTGCCGATCTTATGCGCTTGGGCTTTGCTATTGTGGAGCCCCAGGATGCCGATCTGATCGTCATTAACACTTGTGCCGTTACGGGCGAGGCCGAGGCCAAGACCCGTAAGGCCGTCCGTCATGCGCTGGCCCATCCAAACGAGCCCTATGTGGTCGTGACCGGATGCGTGGTCAATTTGCATCCCGAGGAGCTGTCGGAGCTTTCGGATCGCGTGATTGCCGAGCCGTCCAAGATAGATGTCGCCGAACGTGTATGCGAGGTGCTGGGTGTTGAGTCCGATAGCGTTCCCGCCTGCAGCGATGGCGAGGTGGTCGATGCGCTCGGTCGCTCTCGCCTGGGCGTGAAGATTCAGGATGGCTGCAACCATCGCTGCACCTATTGCATTGTGTGGAAGGCGCGCGGCCCCGAGCGCTCCGTGCCCGTTGAGTCCGTGCTCGAGCAAGTTCGCGAGGCCCAGGAGGCCGGCGTGCCCGAGGTGGTGCTGACGGGTGTGAACCTGGGCGCCTACGATGGCAAGAGCGCGACCGACGAGCATGTCGAAATCGATGAGCTGCTCGAGGCCATCATGGAGCGCACGTCTATTCCGCATGTGCGCATTTCCTCGGTCGAGCCCATGGATATCTCCGAGCGCCTGCTTAAGGTTATGGCGCGCTACCCGCAGCGTATCGCCCCGTTTTTGCACCTGCCCGTGCAGTCCGGCTGCACGGCGACCCTGCATCGCATGGGCCGTCCCTATAGCGCCGAAGCCTTTGAGGACACGGTGCGTATGATTCGCGCCAACTTGCCCCAGGCGTCCCTTTCGTGCGATGTCATCGTCGGTTTTCCTGGTGAGACGGACGAGGAGTTCGAGGAGTCGCTGGCGCTGTGCCGCCGTGTGGGTTTCTCGCGTATGCACGTGTTCCGCTACAGCAAGCGTCCCGGTACCCTTGCTGCCGACATGCCCGACCAGGTGCCACCCGAGGTTATGGCCGAGCGCAGCCGCCGTATGCGGGCCGCCGCACAGGAGCTCGCTATTGCCGACGCTCGTCGTCGCGTGGGCACGGTCGAGCGTGCCGTGCTCGAGTATGGTGACAACCTGACGCTCGGCTCGTTCCATCATGCCCGTCTTGACGATACCTGTGGACTTACAGCCCCGTGCCTGCTCGATGTTGCTATCATCGGAGTCGATGATTCCGGCTTGGTCCATGCACGCAGGGAGGTTCATGGAAGCCTCGAAGATTAGACTTACCGTTCCCGAGGGAATTGATCCCTCGTGCGTTTTGGGCGCCGGCGACGGCGTCCTTCGCGTGCTCGAGAGCTTGGTTCGCGCTCACGTGGTCGCCCGTGGCGATAGCATCGCCGTGAGCGGCGACCCGGACGAGGTCGAACTCGTGGCGCGCTTTTTCGAACACGCTTTTCGCGAGGCGGCCGCCGGGCGCACGCTGTCTGCCGACGATGTCTCTCGCTGCCTGGCCGTCCTGCGCGACGGTGAGCACGAGGCTACGTCGCTTCGCGATGACGTGCTGCTTTCGTATCGCGGCCGCGTCATTCGTCCCAAGACGCTCGGGCAAAAGCGCTACGTGGATGCCATTCGCTCGCATACCATCACCTTTGGCTTGGGTCCTGCCGGTACCGGTAAGACCTATCTGGCCATGGCGCTCGCCGTTGCCGCGCTCAAGCGTCACGAGGTGGGTCGTTTGATCTTGACGCGTCCGGTTGTCGAGGCGGGGGAGAATCTGGGCTTTTTGCCCGGTACCCTTGAGGAAAAGATCGACCCCTACATGCGTCCGCTCTACGACGCCCTTTTTGACATGATGGATCGCGAGCGCACCGATGAGCTTATGGAGCGTGGCGTGATCGAGATCGCCCCGCTTGCCTACATGCGCGGCCGCACACTGAGTGATGCCTTCGTGGTGCTCGACGAGGCCCAAAATACCACGCCCGAGCAGATGAAGATGTTTCTGACGCGCCTGGGCTTTAACTCCAAGTTTGTGATTACCGGCGACCTGAGCCAGCGTGACCTGGTGGGCCGTCGTGGTGGCTTGGCGGATGTCGAGAAGATTTTGGGCCGTGTCGACGATGTCGCATTTTCTCACCTCGAGCGTGCCGACGTGGTGCGCCATGCCCTGGTGGGACGTATCGTCGAGGCATATGATGCTTATGATGACGTGCGCGAGCAGCGCCCGCGCGACCGAAAGGAGTCCCGTTGAGTGTATTGATCAGCAACGATGCCGAGCTCGATACGCTGCTCGACGCGCAGGAGGTAGAACACATCTGCGAGGTCGTGCTTGCCGCCGAAGGCGTTGAGCGTGAAGTCGAGATTTCCCTTTCGTATGTCGACGAGGACGAGATGCACGAGCTCAACCACGAGTGGCGCGGTATCGACCGCACCACCGATGTCCTCTCGTTTGAATGCGACTCGGCCTTTGACGAGGATATTCCCGCCGACGAGACGCTTGAGCTTGGCGATATCATCCTGGCCCCGCAAGTCATTGCCCGTCAGGCCCCCGGCTTTGGCAATGCCCCTGCCGACGAGTGCCGCCTGATGCTCGTGCATGGCATGCTGCACCTGCTGGGGTATGACCATATCGAGGACGACGAGGCCGAGGTCATGGAGGCCCGCGAGGACGCCATCCTGCGCGATCTGGCGCTCGAGCGCGGCGAGGACCCCAAGCTGGTCCACGTCGGCCCCATCACCAACCACGCCCACGACTAGGAGCCGTCTATGATTCCCGGATCGAACAAGGACCATCCGTCCTTCTTAAAGTCGTTCTCCTACGCCATGGAGGGCTTCGTCACCGCCGTCAAGACCGAGCGCAATATTAAGGTCATGCTCGTTGCGGGCGTGTGCACCGTCATTGCCGGCTGCATCGTGGGGCTCGACATTGCCGAGTGGGCCACGATTATCATCTGTTGTGGCCTGGTGATTCACGGCGAGCTATGCAACACCGCCATGGAGGCGATTGTCGATCTGGCGACCCAGGAGCTCCATCCGCTGGCAAAGCGCGCGAAGGATATCGCCGCCGCCTCCGTATACGTTCTTTCCATCACCGCCGCGATTGTGGGCTTGCTGGTATTTGCCCACGCGCTCGGCTTTATCTAGAAAGGGATTTTCATGTCCGACACTATGCAGCCTATCGATGAAATTTTGGACGACGAGGTCCTGGATGCGGCGGATGCCGAAGCGGCCGAAGCATACGAGGAAGTCGAGGAATTCGATCCGTTTGAGGGCATGAGCGACGAGGAGCTCGACGCCCTGTGCGACGAGGACGATAGCCTCGCGGGCTTTGGCGACGTTGAACCCGGTTTTCGCAGCGGCTTCGTAGCCCTGGTCGGACGTCCCAACGCCGGCAAGTCCACGCTGCTCAACGCCTGCTATGGCAAAAAGGTCGCCATCACCTCGCCGGTGGCACAGACGACCCGCCGTCGCATGCGCGCCGTCGTCAACCGTCCCGGCTACCAGCTGGTCTTTGTCGATACCCCGGGTATTCATAAGCCCAAGGACGGCCTGGGGTCCGAGCTCAACAAGAGCGCACTGTTCGAGTTGAACGATGTCGACGTCGTCGCGTTTTTGATTGATGCCACCAAGCCCATCGGCAGGGGAGACGCCTGGGTTGCCGAGCGTGTCAGATGCGCTCGTTGCAAGAAGGTCCTGGTGCTCACCAAGGCCGATGAGGCCGACCCCGCACAGGTCATGGAGCAGCTTAAGGCTGCCCACGAGCTTATGGAATATGACGACGAGATTGTGACGTCGTCGGTTAAGAACTTCAACGTCGATGCCTTTATAGAGACCGTTGCGCACTTTTTGCCTGAGGGTCCGCGTTGGTTCCCCGAGGACATGGGTACTGACGCTTCCGATGAGACGCTCGTTGCCGAGTTTGTGCGCGAGAAGGTCTTGCGCCGCACCCGTGATGAGATTCCGCACTCCGTTGGCGTGATCTGCGATGCGCTCGAGCAGACCAAGAAGGTGCTGCGCGTGCACGCCACCATTTACGTCGAGCGCGAGGGCCAAAAGGGCATCATCATCGGCAAGGGCGGCGAGATGATCAAGCATATCGGTATCGACGCCCGACGCGATCTTGAACGCATTTTTGGCACGCAGGTCTTTTTGGAGCTGGACGTGAAGGTCAAGGCCGGCTGGCGTGACGACGAGGCCCAGATTCGCCGCTTTGGCTACAACGCCGAGGACTAAGGACGCGCGGCGCGCATGGCAGGCTCCCGGACATATCGCACCAAGGTGCTCGTCCTCGACAAGACGAAGCTCAAAGAGACCGACCTGATCTTGACGATGCTTGACGAGCGGGGGCGGCAGGTTCGTGCCGTGGCAAAGGGCGCCCGCAAACCCGGCGGACGCCTGGCTGCGCGCTGCGAGCTGTTCTGTACGGTCGATATGCTGCTCGCACATGGACGGTCACTCGACGTGGTTTCCCAGGCCGAGCTTATGGAGGCGCCGCTCGGCGCTGCGCCCGATTACGAGACGACCTGCGCCGCAAGCGCGATCGCCGAGGTTGCGCGCGTGTGCTCGTTCGAGGACGCCGAGGACCCGTTTACCTTTGCCATCACGCAGCGAGCGCTTGCCCTGGTGGGCAGCGGGCTTGACACGGCGCATATGGACCTACTTGTGGCGGCATATGTCTTTAAGCTGCTGTCGCACGTTGGCTATCGACCCGATTTTTCGGCCTGCGTGCTGTGCGGAGACCCCATGCTGTCGTATTTTTCACCCCAGGCGGGCGGTCTCATGTGCGGGTCGTGCGCGTCGAGCGTTCCAGGTGCCGAACTGGTGTCGACCGGTGAGACCGCATGGCTGCGCGCCCTCATGTCCATGACCTTCGATGCGCTCATGGCCGAGCGAATCGACCCGCATACGGCGGCATTCCTGCTCGGGCTTTCGCATGTGTGGGCTGCGACGCACACCGATCAACGCCTCCGTGCGATGGAATTCATGTTGGGTCGGTGATGATGCGCAGGCGCGGGCTGCTTGTGGTATCATGCCGACCTGTTGGTACCTCGACCTTGGTTGCTCGCTCCACCGGCGGCTTCCCAGTCCGAGGCGAATCGAGTCGCCCGATGGCGACGCAAAACGAAAGGTGAAACAATGACTGTTTCCAAAGAGCGCAAGGCGGAGCTGACTGCCCAGTTCGGTAACACCCCGGTCGACACCGGCAACCCCAAGGTTCAGGTCGCCATCCTGTCCGAGCGCATCAAGGAGCTGACCGAGCACATGAAGTCCCACCAGAAGGACTTCCACACCCGTCGTGGTCTGCTCATGCTCGTCGGTCGTCGTCGTCGTCTTCTCTCCTACATCAAGAAGAACGACATCGTCGAGTACCGTGAGCTCATCAAGGCTCTGGGCATCCGCGACAACATCCAGTAGGATTTGTACATGCTAAGAGCGTCCTGCGCAGCGGGGCGCTCTTTTTGTGTAAGGGCGTGAACAATCACGCTCTGAAGCGTGGCGGGGGCAGGGGCCCGCGTCACATGAGAAGCCCGCAGGCAAGGGGCCTGTGGGGTAAAGGAGAACAATGACACTCGTATCCAAGACCTTTGAGCTGTACGGCAAGACCTACACCTTTGAGTCGGGCGAGCTTGCCAAGCAGGCCACCGGCGCCTGCCTGGTCAAGCAGGGTGACACCACGATGCTCGACACTGTGGTCGTCTCCAAGGAGCGCAAGAACTACGACTTCTTCCCGCTGACCGTCGACTTCAACGAGAAGATGTACGCAGCCGGCCGCATCCCGGGTGGCTACCTCAAGCGTGAGGGCCGTCCCAGCGAGAAGGCCACGCTCACCGCACGCATGATCGACCGTCCGATTCGCCCGAGCTTCCCGGACGGCTTCCGCAACGAGGTGCACATCGTCGCTACCTCGCTTGTCGCCGACCAGGTCAACCCCTTTGACGTCATCAACGTCATGGGTGCCTCTTTGGCTATGACGCTCGGCGGCGTGCCCTTCGAGGGCCCGCTTGCTTGTGTGCGCATCGGCCGCAACGTGGAGACCGGCGAGTTTATCGTCAACCC
>USPH01000063.1 GCA_900556515.1 uncultured Collinsella sp. | reverse complement strand
GCTCTCCCGCATGCACAACAACACCAACGTGCTCGCCTTTGGCGCCCGCGTCGTGGGCTCCGAGCTCGCCAAGATGATCGTCGATGAGTGGCTCAACGCCGAGTTTGAGGGCGGCCGCCACGAGCGTCGCGTCAATCTCCTCAACGAAATCGACCAGACCCGCGGCCTTAAGGTCGTCGACGAGGCCTAAGCCGCTCAGCGCCACATGCCAACAGCAAGGGGCCCGCTCGGAGCACATGTCCGAGCGGGCCCCTTCTTAGTAGCTTTTTGAATAAAAAGAGCGCCGCGGATGAAGTTCCGCGGCGCCCAAGCCACACGCTAACAGCTTTAAGGAGTCAAAGCTGGTTTAGCCAAAGAAGCGCTTAATCTCGATTTCGGCGTTCTCCAGGCAGTCGGAGCCGTGAATCACGTTGGCGTTAACATCGACGGCAAAGTCGCCGCGGATGGTACCAGGAGCAGCGTCAAGCGGGTTGGTAGCGCCCATGAGTGTGCGCATCTTGGAGACAGCGGAGAGACCGGAAACGACCATCTTGACGACCGGACCGCTCGTCATAAAGTCGCACAGACCGCCAAAGAAGGGCTTGTCGGCCAGGTGAGCGTAGTGCTCCTCGACGGTAGCGCGCTCGAGCGTGGTCATCTCCATGCGCTCGATGACAAGGCCGCTACGCTCAATGCGAGCAACGATCTCGCCGATCTTGCGATCGCGCACGGCGTCGGGCTTAATCATGATGAAGGTCTTCTCGATAGCCATAAGGTAGCCTTTCAAGTAGGTTCGCGCGTGCCCAAGTCCCATTCCGGCACCCGCCCGGACTGCATCGTAACAGAGTTTTAGCTGCAGTTAAACAAAAAGCTGTTTATTGAATCGCTACAATTTATTAAAGCGCTCCATATGTGTCACTTCTGTTTCGAAGCCCGACTAGAGTACCATCTGACCGCCCATCAACCACATCGAACCGAGCGGACGGTCGGTTGCCACCCGCGAACGTGCCCCCTTCACAACCTGCCCAAAGGTCCTACAGAAGTTCTCGACAAGCCCCTCCCCCATAGCAACAAAATACGGGCGCCCGCAACAGCAAACGCCCGTAAAGCCAAAACGATTTACCAATAAATGGCCAAAACGACTTCAGCCAAACCTCTACTTTGCCCCGTGACCCATCTCGACTACCTTGGTCAGCGACCCAAACACGCCCTCGGCGGCCACGAGCTGCGCCTCGGCACGCTGCAGCTGCACGCCCACGGCGGCAGGGGCGGTACCGCCCTCGGTCGTGCGTGCGGCGACAATCGACGGGATATCGAGCGCCTCGGTAATGTCGCGCTCAAAGAGCGGGCTTGCCTCCTGGAACACCTCAAACGGCAGGTCCTCAAGATTGCAGCCGCGCTTCTCACACATCAGGACCAGATGGCCCACCACGGCATGCGCCTCACGGAACGGCAGGCCGCGCTTGGCCAGGTAATCGGCAACATCGGTAGCGGCAAGGTGCCCCACGCCACACTCGCGCGCCATGGCATCCTCGTTGACGGTCCAAGTCGAAATCATACCGGCCATAACGGACAGGCACTGCATGAGCGTATGGGCAGTGTCGAGCGCGCCCCCCTTGTCCTCCTGCAAGTCCTTGTTGTAAGCAAGCGGCAGGCCCTTCATGGTCACGAGCAGCTGCACCAGGTTGCCATACACACGGCCGCTTTTGCCGCGGATAAGCTCGGCAAAGTCGGGATTCTTCTTCTGAGGCATGATGGACGAGCCGGTGGAGTAGGAGTCGGAAAGCGTGATAAAGCCAAATTCGGAGCTCGACCACAGCACGATCTCCTCGGAAAGACGCGACAAGTGCATCGCCATGACGGAGCAGGCGTAATGCAGGTCGAGGAGGAAATCACGGTCGGAAACCGCATCGAGCGAGTTGGGGATCACGCCCGCAAAACCAAGTTCGGCGGCCGTCATCTGACGATCGAGCGGATAGCTCGTACCGGCAAGCGCGGCAGCACCCAACGGGCAGTTGTCGGCAGCATCAAAGGCGGCCTTCAGGCGTGTAAAGTCGCGCGCGAACATCCAAGAATACGCCAGCAGATGATGCGACAGCAGCACGGGCTGAGCATGCTGCATGTGCGTGTAGCCCGGCAGTATCACCTTGTCGTACTGTTTGGCCGCATCCACCAGCACGTGGCGCAGCTCAAGATTGGCCTCCATGAGCTCCTTGGCCAGCGCCTTGACGCCCAAGCGCGTATCGGTCGCCACCTGGTCGTTGCGCGAACGTCCGGTATGCAGGCGCTTACCGGCCTCGCCGATGCGGCGCGTCAGCTCGCTTTCGATGGACATATGAATGTCCTCGTCGTTGATATCGAAGGTAAAGTTGCCGGCATCGATATCCTGTTCGATTCCGGTCAGGCCCCCGGCAATCGCCTGCTCGTCCTCGGCGCTGATAATGCCCTGGGCCGCCAGCATCTTGGCATGTGCCTTAGATCCGGCGATATCCTGCTTATAGAGATGTTTGTCGACCGGCAGCGACGCGCCAAACTCTTGCGTGACCTCGGCCACGCCCGCCTCAAAACGACCGCCCCAAAGAGCCATGGAACCGTCTCCTTTCTCCAAATACCAAAACAAGCGCCCAAAGCAATGCGCTGTCGCTAAAGCGATTTTCAACCGCTAGTTTTACACATTCCCCGCCGTGCGCGGGACCATGTAGCTAATTTGCAAAGAAGTGACGCGCCATGCACTTGGCGCCCAACGTCTCCCTCCGAATGTTGCCCTGCGAACCATCGATCCAGGCCTTCAGGCTCATAGGAACGTCCTCGACCTTTGCGGCATCGAACTCGGGCGCGAGGGCAAGTAAAGCATGCGCGAAAGCATTGAACATAATGGATACTCCTCATATATATAGGCGCAGAGCTGCCAAATTGATAGAAGGAGCCCCGCCAGACAACCCCGGCGGGGCTCGGACTCAGCCGCAGACGCGGCATCATATATGCGGGCGGAACGTAGGGGCCACCGATGTTAAGAAGTGTCAGCAAGCATAACGAAAGGTAGGGACCCCATGCGCCCGTTATGTATCACGCGGATGGGCCGCGCGGATACCAAGGAAAGGAAGACTTAAGCCTGGGCGGCAGCAGAGCTGGGACCCTGGACCTTAGCCCACGTCTTGAGCGACAGCGTATCGATCTCGATAAAACCGGCGCTGGCCTTCTCGTCAAACGTGGTGTCGCGGTCATAGGTGGCCAGGCCGTAGTCGTAGAGGCTGAAGGGGCTCTTGCGGCCGACGACATGGCAATTGCCCTTAAAGAACTTCAGACGGACGGTGCCGGTCACGAACTTCTGGGTATCGGCCATAAAGGCGTCGAGCGCGTTCTTGAGCGGGCTGTACCACTGGCCGTTGTACACGGCGGTGGCCCAATCCTGCTCGAGCTTAATCTTGGTCTTGAGCAGGTCGCCCTCGACGCAAATGTCCTCGAGCGCCTTGTGGGCGGTGATGAGCGTCAGGGCGCCGGGAACCTCATAGCACTCGCGGCTCTTGAGGCCCACCAGACGATCCTCGACCAGGTCAAGACGGCCAAAGCCGTTGTCGCCCGAAATCTTGTTGAGGGCGATGACGATCTCGGAGAGCTTCATCTTCTTGCCGTCGACGGCGACAGGCTTGCCGGCCTCAAACTCGATCTCGGTATAGGTCGGGGCGTCAGGCGTGTCCTCGGGGTTCTTGGTCATAACCCAAGCGTCATCGAGCGGCTCATTCCAAGGGTCCTCCAGGTGACCGCACTCGATGGCGCGACCCCACAGGTTGTCGTCGATGGAGTAGGGGTTATCGTTGGCACCCTCGGGAACCGGCACGTTGTGGGCGTGGGCATAGGCGACCTCGTCGGGACGGCACTTCAGATCCCACTCGCGCACCGGGGCGATAACCTTGAGCTCAGGGTCGAGGGCCTTGACGGCAGCCTCAAAACGAACCTGGTCGTTACCCTTGCCGGTGCAGCCGTGGGCGACGTAGGTCGCGCCAAACTCGTGGGCGACCTCAACAAGCTTCTTGGCAAGCAGCGGGCGAGACAGGGCGGAGAGCAGCGGATACTTGTTCTCGTACATGGAGTTTGCTGCGATGGCTTTGGTCAGGAACTCATCGGAGAACTCGTCGCGCAGGTCGAGCACCTGGCAATCGAGAACGCCCAGGTCGAGCGCCTTCTGCTTCTTGGCATCCAGTCCGGTCTCTTCCTGGCCCACGTTGCCGCAGACGCAAACGACATCGAGATTCTTCTCGTCCTGGAGCCATTTGACACATACGGATGTATCAAGACCACCGGAATATGCGAGAACGACTTTTTCCTTGCTCATGGCTGTTTCCTTTCGCCCTTGGTAGCTAGTTAGAACATCGGTCAGTTGCAAGTCATTTCAAGGTCATATACCGTGCAATATCAGGTTAAATAGCAAAAATCAGCACATACATGCCCTAGAAACATGCAGCAATGTCGTGCTAAAACCCAACGACCTCAAAATGACTCTGTTGAGGCAATTCGCCCCATGCGGACAGAGACGATTGTTATCGTCGTCGGGAAATTGCGCGCTGGCGTCGGATGGCATTGTCTGCAGTGGTGATGATCTTTACGAACTGCATCTGCCTCTCCTTTCACGTATCGCCGGGCGCAATTCAAATATCGTAAACGGTACCTTTTACTCGGTAAGCGGTTGTTTTTCCGTCTCCGTTTTCGATGGTCGCTATATTACGCTAAAGTGCCCGCAGCACAAGCGACAAATTCAAATTTCTGAAAAGTTTTTTCATTACTTTGTGAAGCGTGGTGCAAACACGCTCCGTTCCTGCGAAAATACGCTCGACTACGAGTTGATGGTTATAACGTCTGAAACAATCTCGAAACGAAAGGCTCGCTTTTATGCAAACTTACGAATCGGACGCCAACATCGGCAACATTAAGATTCTCGCCGTCGATATGGACAAGACGCTGCTGACCGACGAGCGTGTGCTGCCCCAGGGTCTTGATGAGCGCCTGGACAAGCTCGCCGACGCCGGCATCGTATTCTGCCCCGCCAGCGGACGTCCCGCCCCCAAGCTCGAGGAGATGTTCGAGGGCATCAAGAACCGCCTCGCCTTTTGTCCCGACAACGGAGCTTGCGTGATCTATCGCGGCAGCTATATCTATAAAAGCAATATTGACGTGGAGCTGTATCAGCAGGTCTTGAACCGTGCCTCGGAGGATCCTCGCGCTGTCCCCGTCCTGTGCTGCTTCGACGAGTTCTACGTGCTTGCCCGCGACCATCAATACCACGACGAGATCAGCGTCTACTACAACACAATCAACTACGTAGACAGCTTTGAGGGCATTGATTTCGAGTCCAACAAGATTTCGGTCTTCTTCCCCGGCTACGACGCCGAGCCCGCTTTCCGCGAGACCTATAGCCCCGAGTTCTCGGACAAACTCTACGTCACCAACGCTGGGCGCGAGTGGATCGACTTTATGAACCTGGGCGTCGACAAGGGCGCCGGCGTCGCTCACCTGTGCGAGCACCTGGGCATCGATATTGCCGATGCTGCCGCCGTGGGCGACACCTACAACGACATCCCCATGCTGGAGCGCGTCGGTCACAGCTTTATCGTGGACAATGCCGAGGAGCACATGAACGCGCACGCCAAGTGGCGCATTCCGAGCAACAACGACGGGGGCGTACTGACGCTCATCGACGCCATCTTGGCGGCTCGTTAACGTTGCTCGTTGGACCTGGCCGGGCGGCACGGGTTAACTTTTCGCTCGGTCAGGTCCTGCGCAAGACGAAAGCCACATTAAGTGGCTTTCTTTGCGTGCGGAATCTACGAAAAGTTAACCCGTGCCGCCCGGCCAGGCCCTAGGTTTACTTACCTGCCGCCAAGATGGCGTCTTGAGTGTCTAGATACTTAGGCTGAATTTAATTGAACGAAGGACGCTCCTTGTTGATGAGGGGCGTCCTTCTGGTTTTGGTTACTTTGGAATTGTGGTCGTGCCCTTACTTGGCGTCTGCCCAGGTCACTCCAGTCGAAGCTTCGGCGATTAGGGGGACGCGGAGGTCTACTACGTGTTCCATGACGTCGCGGACCATGGTGGTTAGGCGCTCGACTTCGTCGACGGGGCACTCAAAGTCCAGTTCGTCGTGTACCTGCAAGATCATGTGGGCGGCAAAGCCTTCTTCTTCCAGGCGACGACTTACGCGGACCATGGCGATCTTGATGATGTCTGCTGCGGTGCCCTGCATGGGATGGTTCATGGCCGTGCGCTCGCCAAAGCCGCGGAGTTGCGGGTTTTTGGCCTTGAGCTCCGGAATATGACGACGGCGGCCGTACATGGTCTCGGCGTAGCCCGTCTGCTTGGCGCGTGCCACCACGTTGTCGAGGAACGTACGCACGCCCGGGTAGGCCTCGTAGTAGCGGTCGATCATGTCGCGCGCCTCGGCCATCGAGATATGCAGCGACTGCGACAGGCCGTAGGCCTGCTGGCCATACACGATGCCAAAGTTCACGGCCTTGGCGCGACTGCGCAGGTCGGGCGTTACCTCGGACACCGGCACACCAAACACGCGCGCCGCCGTCTCGGCATGGAAGTCCTCGCCCTCGTTAAAGGCGCGCACCAAGTGCTCGTCACCCGAGAGATGTGCCAGCAGACGCAGCTCGATCTGCGAGTAGTCCACCGCCAAAAAGACGCTTCCCTCGCCTGCCGAAAACGCCGTCTTGACGGTACGCCCCAGCTCCGAGCGCGTCGGAATGTTTTGCAGATTAGGGTCGCTCGAAGACAGACGCCCCGTCGCGGTGATGGTCTGGTTGTACGTGGTGTGCACACGACCGTCACCGCGGCGCAGCGGGCCCAACGTGTCCAGATAGGTTGACTTGATCTTGGACTTCTCGCGCCAGTCTAAGATCAAACGAACAATCTCGTGGTCACGGGCAAGATCACTCAGTACCTTGGCATTGGTCGAATAGTAACCGCGCTTGGTCTTTTTGAGACCCTTGGTCGGAAGGCCCATCACATCAAAGAGCACATGCGAAAGTTGCATGGGGCTGCCGATGTTAAAGGTCTCGTCACCGGCAAGCTCGCGAATGCTTCGTTCGACCTCGGTGATCTGGGTCGCCAGACCCTCGGACAGACTGTGCAGGCGGTCGGGGTCCACGAGCATGCCCGCGCGCTCCATCTTGGCAAGTACCGGAACGAGCGGCATCTCGATGCCATCGAACACGTTGGCGGCGTTCTCACGGGCCATGCACTCGCGCAACGGCGCCACGAGCGCCAGCGTCAGAGCCGCAGTACGGGCGGCAGGCGCCGGAGCGTCCTCACCAGCACCCTCTGCACCGCGCGCCGCAGGCAACGCCATCTGCAGATAGGTATCGGCCAGATATGCCTCATCGAACTCGGAGCGATCGGAATCCAGCAGATAGGCAGCGACCACGG
>USPH01000062.1 GCA_900556515.1 uncultured Collinsella sp. | reverse complement strand
CGATGACCTGCGGCATCACCTCGGGCGCCATGGTAAACATCACCTTGGGCTGCGGTTCGCGCAAGAACTCGGCAAAATCGACCACCTTGTAGGGCACGCCGTCGACCTGCGACAGGTGCTCCACGCACGCATTGCTCTCGGGAACGTAGAACACGCCATCTCGGGGGCAAACGGGCGTTGCCGGAAGGTCCGCCATGTGCTTGCAGATGCGCGCGATGGTTTCGCCCGGCAGAGGGTAGCTCAGCTCGTTGATGCCGTGCGCGCGGTCGATGACCTCGGCGCCGCCACAGCCCACCATCACGTCCACCAGGCCGTCGATGCCCCAAAGCTCGTACATGGCCTCGGTCGCGTGGGCGTCGCGTCCGGTGCACAGGCCAAAGAGCACGCCACGCTCGCGCAGAGCGCGGATCGCGGCCACAGTGCGCGGAGACACCGTGTGCTCGCTCGTGAGCAGCGTGCCGTCGATATCGCAGAACACGGCTTTGATGTGACTGAAGGTGGTGTCCATGGGGGCCTTTCTGGGTTGTACGGCGGTGTGGGGCGTATTCGTGAACGGCGTACATGGTATACCAAGGCGCGGGCGCGGCCCCTCAAAGCAAAAACCACCACAAAGGTGCCTGTCCCCTTTGTGGTGGCCGGACCCGCAGGATGGCCTGGCCCGGGGTGCAAACCATCACAACATTCGACGTTTTTCGGCAAAATCGCGATTTTCATCGAATGTTGTGATGGTTTTTACTGCAAAGCAAAATCCACCACAAAGGTGCCTGGCCCCTTTGTGGTGGAAATGGCGTTTGCCCAGATAAAACCTGCCAAAATAAACCTGTCCCTTTTTGGCATGTTATGGCAGCGCAGCGAGCCGGTTCCAAGTGCCCCAGGTCGCCCCGAAAGAGGAGCGACGCGTACTTTGGTACGCGAGCGACGGCTTGAGGGGCGAGATGGGGTGCTTGGGGCCAGCGCAGCGTCAAGCCTGAAGGTGGTCTTGGATGAGATCGCAGATGGCTCGGGCGTCGTTGATGTTGATGGCTCGGGTCGCAAAGCCGGCATCGAACGCCTGGCGTGCCAGGGCTTCGTTGCAGGCAAGGGCCAGGGTGTGACCGTCGACCAGGTCGAGCGAGCTCTTGCCGCGCAGACGGTCGACACCGGAGCGCGCGACCACGATGTTGTCGAAGCCCTCGGTCTTGTAGCCCTCGATGATCACCACATCGACATCGTTGTAACGCGACAGCAGCTCGCGCGCGGGCATCTCGTCCTCCTCGCGCGTATCGGCGTACTCCGCCCAGCGCGTGGCGCAGATGAGGCCCACGTGCTTGGATCCGGCCTGGTGATGGCGCCAGGTGTCCTTAGCGGGCACATCGATATCAAAGCCGTGATGCCCATGATGCTTGAGCGAACCCACGCGCAGGCCGCGGCGGGTGAGCTCGGCGATGACCTTCTCGACAAGTGTGGTCTTGCCCGAGTTTTGGTAGCCGATAAACGCGATCGCGGGGACGGCCGGTGCCGGAGCTGCGGGCGCGACGGCGACGGGTGCGCTCGCGGGCGCGGCACCGTCAGCGGCCACGGCCTCAACGGCAGCGGCCTGACGCTCGGCGCGGTCCCACATGCCCGAGCGGCCGCCCTCCTTGTGCAGCAGGCGCACGTCGACGATCTCCATGCCGCGATCGACGGCCTTGCACATGTCGTAGATGGTCAGACACGCGGCACTCGCGCCGGTCAGGGCCTCCATCTCGATACCCGTCTTGCCCGTCACGCCGGCCGTAACCAGTACGTGAAAGCCAACCTGCCCGTCCGCGCGCGCCGGCGCCCAGCCCTCGGGCACGTCCTCGGCCGGCGTCCCCGCCGGAGCGATGGGCGCAATGTCGCACTTGCTCTTGGTAATGAGCAGCGGATGGCACATGGGGATGATGTCGCTCGTGCGTTTGATGGCCATGATGCCCGCCACGCGCGCGCAGGCAAGCACGTCGCCCTTTTTGGCGCGGTCCTGCAGCACCATGGCCTGCGTCTCGGGATGCATGAGGATGGTACCCTCGGCGATGGCAATGCGATGGGTCTCGGCCTTGTCGGACACGTCAACCATGCGTACCTCGCCCTTGGCGTCCACGTGCGTCAACTCGTCACGACGGGCGTCGCGGGCGGGCTCGGTGGCAGCGCTGGCAGACGGCTGCGCGGACGCGTCGGCGTTACCAGCATTCGCCGCAGCCGTGGCTTTGTGGGCAGACATCGCGGCCCTGCGAGCGGCCTTGGTGGCATCGGCGTACCTGCTCTTGGCCATATGATCATCCTCCGATTTGGGACATAAATCGTTGCGTGCCCTCAATTATCGCGTGTTCCTGCGGTTTGTGGGCCACGGCATCGCGCCAAATCGAAAGTACCTGCATATCATCACCACGGCGCAGGGCGTCGCGCACCGAATACTCGGCATCACTGAACAGGCACAGACGCACGTTGCCATCGGCCGTCAGGCGCAGACGGTTGCAATTCGCACAAAAATGGTTGGACATGGCGCTAATGAAACCGACCGTTCCCGTCGCGCCAGGAAAGTGCCAATAGCGCGCAGGGCCCGCGCCGGCAGGAGCGTCGTTGATGCCGAGCGGCTCGAGCTCGCCCAGCCCCGCCGCGGCTGCCCCGGCATTGATGCGCGCCCGCAGCTCGTCACTCCGCACGGTGTCGCTCGCGTCCCACAGCTCGGGATTGAGCGCGGGCGCGTGAGGGTCTACAGCACAATGTGAGCTCGTACGTTCGTCGCCAATGGGCATGTATTCGATAAAGCGCAGGTGAATGGGGCGGTCGACCGTGAGCCGCGCGAGGGCCGCCACGTCCTGGTTGAGGCGGCGGACGATCACGCAGTTGACCTTAACGGGCTCAAAGCCCCAAGCCAGTGCCGCGTCGATGCCAGCCATGGTCTGCTCGAGTCGACCCAGGCGCGTGATCTTTCCAAACAGCTCGGGGTCGAGTGTGTCGAGCGAAATGTTGACGCGGTTAAGCCCGGCATCTTTGAGCTGCGGTGCCAGCTTGGGCAGCAGGGCGCCGTTGGTGGTGAGCGAGATGTCCTCGATCTGCGGAATCGCACGGATGTCGCGAATGAGCGGGATGATACGGCGGCTGACCAGCGGCTCGCCACCCGTCAGGCGTATGCGGCGAATGCCCTCCCCCGCCACCAAGCGCACAAAGCGGGCGATTTCCTCGGCGCTGAGCAGCTCGTCGTGTGCACGGGGCGCCACGCCATCGGCCGGCATGCAATAGATGCAGCGGAAATTGCACTTGTCGGTAACGGCAATGCGCAGGTAGTTAATGTCGCGGCCAAAGCCGTCATGTTGCACGTGCCCGTCCACGCAGCCCTCCCCTCACGCGGCGTTTTATTCTTCGGAAAACATAATACCCCACGAGAGAGTCATGCCGACACTCGTACGACAGGACGGGTCACTTCGAGCAAAACAGACTTTCCAAGCCCATCCTCAGCATACAAACCATCACAACATTCGATGCTTTTCCCGTTTTTTTGCGAAAAACGTCGAATGTTGTGATGGTTTGCCTGCCCACGGCACCCCGCAGAAGGACCAAAGCGCCCCTAAAGACCGCCGTCCCAGTGCCGAATCACGAATTCTCGCAGGTCATTCTGCCGTTTCTGAAACACCTCGCTTCGGTCGCACTTGAGGCCCATAGCGAGCGCAATGGCATTCATCGCCCGGTGCAATTGCAGCTGATGGGCAAACTGAGTCCCAGTGAGGACGATCATCCTAAAGCCCAGTGCGCTCAGCACGGTCATACGCTCCGCGTCCGACGCACTGCGCTGCTTATCAAGATGGCCCGAGCCGTTGTATTCAATCCCCGTGCCGCTCGCAGGCGCATATACGTCGATCTCGAAATACCCAGCCTTAGCGAGATATTTGAATTCGTTGGGAACATCGACCCGATGGTTGAGCTCGACCCTGGTGTACCCGAGCCCGCCCTGGGAACGCTTCGCGACGAACATGATTGCGGCGGCCGTCTCCATGGGCGACCGCGCGCCATCGTGCACACGTCTGAGCACGGCAGCCGCACGTGTAGCCCCCTGACGAGATCGATTCTCATCGCAATAAGCGATCAAGTCGGCAACGGTATACCTCTGCCCCATCTCGATGTAATCGTCCGTCGACAGATGATTCAAATGGTATCGGGCGCAGATTTCGTAGCCGTATTCCAGCTGCTCGGGCTCGCTCATCCACGAACCCGCTTGGACAAAGCACATGGCCTCATCAACCACCAGAAGGCCCTCTGCCACCTCGATAAGATGGTCTGGAGGTACCGGCGCTCCAAACACGTGGCACCTAAATCCAGCCGGCGTCGAGCGCTCAAAATCAAAGTTGACGAGTGTGTCGATATAATCGAGCTCTTCTCGTGGAATACCAAGCGAGACCAGATAGTCGGTAACGATACCAACTGCCGTTGAAGCCCTCAGCCCCTTGGCATCGAGTCCCAATTTGGGCAGGCTCGCAGTCGGCTCCGCCTCGTCGGCAATCGAGTCCTCATCGTATAGGCTGCTTGCTCGCGAGAGCGGCTCGGACGGGCGCGCCACGTTGTGGTACAGCCAGGCAGTCTTATGGGACAGGACGATCGGCAGGTCCATGAGCCCTCCAATGGAGTCGGATAACCAACCTTATTCCCCTGCCCACGGGTCCGCACACCTTCGTGCGCAAGAAAGCGATTCCACCCGATCGAGTGGCAGAAAAACCATCACAACATTCGATGCTTTTCCCGATTTTGGCAAAAAACGTCGAATGTTGTGATGGTTTGAGGCGAGGTGAGGGGCATGGAGGGGCCAAAGCATCGTGCTCGAACGGGTTAATCCAACTCTTTTAAGCCATGCGCCAGCTGCCAGTACTCGCCGTGCTGGGTGAGCAGCTCTTCGTGCGTGCCGCGCTCGATGATGCGGCCGTGTTCGAGGACCATGATCGCATCGGCGTCGCGGACCGTGGACAGGCGGTGCGCGATCATAAACGTGGTGCGTCCGCGCATGATACGGTCCATGCCGCGCTCGATGAGCTTTTCGGTGCGCGTGTCGATGGAGCTCGTGGCCTCGTCCAAGATGAGCACCGGCGGATCGGCCGCGGCCACGCGCGCGATGGCGAGCAGCTGGCGCTGGCCCTGTGACAGGTTGGCACCGTCCGCGGTCACGAGCGTGTCGTAACCTTGCGGCAAGCGGCGGATAAACGAGTCGGCGCAGGCGGCCTCGGCAGCGGCGCGCACTTCCTCGTCGGTCGCGTCGAGCTTGCCAAAGCGGATGTTCTGCGCAATGGTGCCGCTAAACAGATGCGTATCCTGTAGCACAATGCCGAGCGACCCGCGCAGGCTGGCCTTGGCGATATGCTTGACGTCGATACCGTCGTACGTGATCTCGCCGTCATCGACCTCGTAGAAGCGGTTGATGAGGTTGGTGATGGTCGTCTTTCCGGCGCCCGTCGAGCCAACAAAGGCGATCTTTTGCCCCGGCTTGGCAAACAGGTTGAGATCCGTGAGCACGCGCGTGCCCGGCACGTAGGAAAAGTCCACGGCATGGAAGCGCACGTCGCCGGCGAGCGGGACGAGGCCGGTAACAAGCTCGGTACCGTCGGCAGCCACCGCACGACCCGATTCATCAACGGCGGCCACGTCGTGCAGATGCCCGTACGTGCCCACACCCTGGCCCTCGGGAATCTTCCACGCCCACGCCGCGTCGCCCGTCTGCACCAGCTCCACGCGGCCCTCGTCCACCTCGGGCTTAAGGTCCATGGCGGCAAACAGGCGCTCGGCACCGGCCAGCGCGTTGAGTAAGAAGTTGCCCAGCTGCGTAAACTGGTTGATGGGCATGGCCGCCTGGCGCACAAAGACCAGGTAGCTCGCGAGCGCACCCACGTCGGCGAGCCCCTTGATGCAGAGCATGCCGCCCGCCACGGCAACGATGGCGTAGTTGACGTAGCCAATCACGACGGTCATGGGCACCATGGAGTTGGCATAGCTCACGGCGGCGGTACCGGTGCGGCGAAGCTCGTCGTTGCGGCAGGTGAAGCCGGCGACATTCGCTGCCTCACGGTTAAAGACCTTGATGACCTTTTGGCCTGAGACCATTTCTTCGATATATCCGTCCAGGTCGCCAAGCGATGCCTGCTGGGCAGCAAAGAAACGCTTAGAGCGCGCGCCCGAGTAGCGCGCATACAGCACAATGGCCGCATCGCACACGAGTGTGATAATCGTGAGCTGCCAGTTAAGGATGATGAGCATAGCCGTGGTGCCCACAACCTGAATGACGGCCTGAATCACGTTGGCAAAGCTGTTGTTGAGCGCCTCGGAGACGGTGTCGACGTCGTTGGTGAAAAAACTCATGATGTCGCCCGAGCGCGTGCTGTCAAAATAACTGAGCGGCAGCGTCTGGATGTGCGCGAACAGGTCGCGGCGAATATCGGACACCACGTGTTGGGCCGCGCGCACCATAATCTGCGAGTAGCCCAGGGCCGAGAGCACGCCCGCAGCGTAGATGATCGCCGTCAGGATGACCTGCTTGGCAAGCAGTTCCTCCCCGCCCGTGGCCAAACCGTTAACGATGGGGCGCACCATGTAGGTGCCGGCGAGGCTCGCGATGGCGGCGACGGAGGCGAGCACGCCCACCGCGAGCAACGAGAACTTGGCATGCCCCATGTAGGAGAGCAAGCGACGCACAGTGCGCTTGAGGTCGGCCGGGCGTGCTTGGGCTGCGGTCTTAGGCATGGCGCTCACCCCCTTCCAAGGGTGATCCGCATGCGACAGAGGAAAACGGATCATTCGCGCAGCCACCGTCGTTGCCATCGCCGGCGTCCGCGTTCCCCGCAAACTCCATCTGCGAGGCGTAAATCTCCTGGTATATGTTGTCGCCCGCTAGCAGTTCCTCGTGCGTGCCCACGCCGTGGACACGACCGTCGTCCAATACCACAATGCGATCGGCATCCATGACACTCGCGATGCGCTGGGCGATGATGAGCACGGTCGCATCGGGAATCCGAGCGATGTGCTCGCGAATCTTTGCGTCGGTCGCCATATCGACCGCGCTGGTGGAGTCATCAAAAATGAGCACGCGCGGATGCTTGAGCAGCGTGCGCGCGATGCACAGACGTTGCTTCTGGCCACCCGAAACACCAGCGCCGCCTTGGCCCAACTCGCCGTCCAGCCCGCCGATGCGATCAAGGAACTCGTCCACGCACGCCGCGCGGCAAGCCGCGAGGAGTTCATCGTCCGACGCCTGCGGATTGCCCCACTGCAGGTTCTCGCGCACGGTACCCGTAAACAGCACATTCTTTTGCAGCACAATGCCCACAGCGTCGCGTAGAGTCGCGAGGTCGTAGTCGCGCACGTCGCGTCCGCCCACAAGCACGGCGCCTTCGGTGGCGTCGTACAGGCGCGCAATCAGCTGCACAAGCGAGCTCTTGCCCGAGCCCACGAGACATGCGCAGATCTCGTATGCCGTCTTCTGCTTGAAAAAAA
>USPH01000061.1 GCA_900556515.1 uncultured Collinsella sp. | reverse complement strand
GAGATCTGCGCATGTCTCGTGGGCTCGGAGATGTGTATAAGAGACAGCACCTGTGGTTTGAGCCCCAACTCGCGCAGGCCGTCCAGCAGCAGCGCGGCATTGGACGCATCGCGCGCGGCACTCGTGCACGTGGTGCAGACGCACACGGCCCCAAAGGCACGGGCCTCGTCCACAAACATGTGACACGCAGCGAGCACACGCTCGACAGCCGCCTTGCAAAAGCGCCCCGTCGTGTCCACGCCCTCGCCCAGGTCGGTAATCTCGGTATGCTTGGACGATTCCACAATCGCTCCGCCCTCGACCTGGGCCAACACCAGTCGCGACGACACCGTTCCCAGGTCGATCGCGGCTACCTTATAGCGGTTGCAATTTGTCATTGCGGGCTCCCCTCCGGGCGCTATTTGCCGTTGGACACGACCGTCTGACCCTCGACGCCGTTAAACCCAAACAGCATGTCGAGCGCCTGGATGTACCACGGCGCGTCCTTGCCGACTTCTTCGATTTCCTTGGCCACTTCGCTGGCCTTCTTGGCGTTTGAGGACTTTTTGCTCGACGACGAGTCCGAATCGTCGTCCAAGCCTAGCACGTCAATCTTCTTCTCGCCGGGCATCACCAGGCCCAGGTCCTCGGACGCCGCGTCCTTGATACCCTCCTCCGAGAGCAGCTTGTCGACGCTTTTTTGCAGCTCATCATTGTATTGCTGGCGAATCTCGACCTGCTTGGCCAAGATATCGCTCGAACGCTTTGCCACGTACAGGTCGCGCACGGGGAAATACAGGCTCACGAGCGCCAGCGCCACGACAATGCCGATAAACAGCGGGCGCAGAGAGCCATGCGTAAAGTCATAGATCGCCTTGACCACCGCGTTGTCGTTGGCGTAGCGCATAAAGTCCGAGCCCGAAAAACGGTTCGAGGGCCTGCTCGATTTGTCGTGTGCCTGAGTCGAGGGGCGCGACGTATGCGACGAACGTGCCGGGCGCACCGGTCCATCTGTCGAAGTATTCACTTGAGCATTGGAGCGCGAGGTACTTGTCGGGCGCTGCGTGGAGCGATCGACGCCGGCGTAGGCGGACCCACCGAGCTGCACCGTGCGCGCACGGCGAGGCGACGGCTCGCGCGAACCGGCGGAATAGTACCTGTTGTCGTAAGTCTGATCCATGTGCGCCTTGTGCGGTTGAGGTTTGTTTGCGCTAAGTCCTTTAGTTATAGCACGAGCGCCCGCACCGCCTTCGCCAGCCTTTGCTCGACATAAAAAAGGCGCTGAGCCGTATGGCCCAGCGCCCATGGCGCTTTGCAGCATCCAGTCAAGGCGGGACGGAACCGAGTCAGCCTCCCCCTCGCCAAATTCGCCCGTTTAGCGAATGTTGTAGAACGCGGCCTTACCGGCGTAGCGCGCGCTGCCCTCGAGCTCGTCCTCGATGCGAATGAGCTGGTTGTACTTGGCGATACGGTCGCTGCGGCACGGGGCGCCCGACTTGATCTGGCCGGCATTGACGCCCACGACCAGGTCGGCGATCGTGGAATCCTCGGTCTCGCCGGAGCGGTGGCTCACGATGCAGGCGTAACCGGCCTCCTTGGCGGTCTCGATGGCCTCGAGCGACTCGGTGAGCGTGCCGATCTGATTGACCTTGACCAGGATCGCGTTGGCGGCACCCAGCTCGATGCCCTTCTTGAGGCGCTCGGTGTTGGTGACGAACAGGTCGTCGCCCACCAGCTGCACCTTGTTGCCAATGCGGCGGGTAAGCTCAACCCAACCGTCCCAGTCCTCCTCGGCCATGCCGTCCTCGATGGAGATGATGGGATAGGTGTCGACGAGCTTCTCCCAGTAATCAACCATCTGGGCACTCGTGTACTCCACGCCCTCGCCCTTGAGCTCGTACATGCCGGTCTCGGCGTTGTAGAACTCGGTCGAGGCCGGGTCCATGGCGTACATGAAGTCGACGCCGGGCTTAAAGCCAGCCTTCTCAACGGCCTTGGTAATGTACTCGAACGGCTCGGCATTGGTCTTAAGGTTGGGCGCAAAGCCGCCCTCGTCGCCCACGCCGCCGCCCAGGCCAGCCTCGTGCAGCACGCCCTTGAGGGTGTGGTAGACCTCGGCGCACCAACGCAGGCCCTCGGCAAAGCTCGGGGCGCCCACCGGCATGATCATGAACTCCTGGAAGTCGACGTTATTGTCGGCATGCACGCCGCCGTTGAGAATGTTCATCATAGGTGTGGGCAGCAGGTGGGCGTTGACGCCACCCAGATACTGGTACAGCGAAAGACCCGCCGACTCGGCAGCGGCGCGGGCAACGGCCAGCGACACGCCCAGAATGGCGTTGGCACCGAGCTTGGTCTTGTTGGGGGTACCGTCCGCGGCGACCAGCGCGGCATCGACGGCGCGCTGGTCGAAAGCATCGAGGCCCACGACGGCGTTAGCGCACTCGTTGTTGACGTGCTCGACGGCCTGCGAAACGCCCTTGCCCAGATAGCGGCCCTTGTCGCCGTCGCGCAGCTCACATGCCTCAAAGGCGCCGGTCGAAGCACCCGAAGACACCATTGCGCGGCCAAAGCTGCCGTCCTCGAGCACGACCTCGACCTCGACGGTGGGATTGCCGCGGCTGTCGAGCACCTCGCGACCGTAGACGTCCAAAATATCGCTCATGTTGTCTCCCTCTCACTTGGAAACGGGTTGAATGCTTGGCGACACGGCTTGCACGCTACAGCGGCGCGCAGGTTCATAAGTTAGCCTTATCGCACTTTTTGCATTATGCCCTAAGTTAGCCAAGGGATACAATCTTTTTAAAAATAATAGGGGCGATGGGACAAGTCCGTCCCGTCGCCCCCGCAGTCTTACTCCTCTGCCTTTGCGGCATCCCAGAGGTCATTGAGGCCGTGGGTCGAAAGCTCGGCCAGATCCACGTGGGCGTCGGCCGCCATCTGCTCCATCGCGGCCCAGCGGCGGCGGAACTTTGCCGTACTGGCACGCAGGGCGCTCTCGGCGTCAATTCCCTCCTTGCGCGCAACGTTGACCAGGGCAAAGAGCAGGTCGCCAAACTCCATCTCGCGCTCGGGAGAACCGGGAGCCTCGGCCTCAAACTCGGCACGCTCCTCGGCAACCTCGTCCCACACGTCCTGGACCGTCTCCCACTCAAAGCCCACGGCAGCCGCCTTGCGCGACACCTTCTGAGCCTGCATCAGCGCCGGCAGGTGCGTGGGCACACCGTCGAGCAGACCCTCGGGTGCGGCCCCGCCTGCCGCCACGGCCTGGTCTTTGGCGGCCTTCTCGGCAAGCTTGACCTCGTCCCAAATCTTGAGCACCTCGTCGGAGTTGTCGGCATCCGCATCGCCAAACACGTGCGGGTGACGACGGATGAGCTTGGCGTCGATATCGCGCGCCACATCGGCCAGCGAAAACTCGCCGGCATCCGCCGCAATCTGCGCATGCAGTACGACCTGCATGAGCACGTCGCCCAACTCCTCGCGCAGGTGTGCCGCGTCGTCGGCCTCGATGCAGTCGAGCGCCTCGTAGGCTTCCTCGATCATGTTCTTGCCAATGCTGCGGTGCGTCTGCTCGCGGTCCCACGGGCAGCCGTCGGGCTGACGCAGGCGCCAGATGGTCTGCACCAGATGCTGCAGCTCGGCCGACGCGTCGACCAGCGTGGACAGATCGCGCGAGCCCTCGGCATTTTGCTGAGCCAGCTGCTCTGCCATGGTTATTCCTCCTCCAGGATCACGTGACGGAACGCGCCGTCCTCGTAGATGCCATAGCTGTGCGTACCGTCCTTGGGAATGCTCACGCTGCCGGGGTTGAAGAGCCACAGGCCCGGGTGCGCCTCGCTTGCCTCGTTAACCTTGATGTGCGTGTGGCCGTAGACGAGCGCGGAGCCCTCGGGCAGCGCGGGCGCGTGATCAACGCTGTTATGCATGCCAGCGCCAAAGACGTGGCCATGCGTCAGGAACAGCTCGCGGCCGGTCTCGTCGAACAGCGTGGCGTAGTCGGCCATGACGGGGAAGTCGAGGACCATCTGGTCGACCTCGGCGTCGCAGTTGCCGCGCACCGCGATGATGCGGTCGGCCAGGACGTTGAGCAGCGGAATCACACGCTTGGGGGCATAGTCGCGCGGCAGGTCGTTGCGCGGGCCGTGGTAGAGCAGGTCGCCCAGCAGAACGATGCGGTCGGGCTGCTCGGATTCGATAGCGGCGACCAGGCGCTCGGTCCAGTATGCCGAGCCGTGGATGTCGGAGGCGATGAGGTATTTCATGGGTGATCCTTTCGGTGGGGTTAATTGGATTGGCGCGGCACGTCACTCGCCCGCATCACTCAAATCGCAGCGCCGCGCTCTGAGCCGCCTGCATCACGCGTTGGAGCGGCGCGCCATGCTCGCGGGCAAGACGGGCGCAGTCCTCGTACTCGGGCGCCGCACGCTCACTGCCGTCGGGCAGGGTGGCTACTTTGACGGCCACCTCGCCCCAAGGCGTCGCTACCTGCTCAAAACGACGCGGCAGGCAGACGCGTTCCATCACCTGGCGACGAACGGCGTTGGTCGTGGTCTCCAAAAAGATAATCGTCTGTAGGCGCTCGATATCCTCGTGCGAGCAAATCACCTGCAACTGCCATCCGGGGCGGCCCTTTTTGCAGTAGAGGGGCAGCCAATGCACCTCGCGGGCGCCCGCCTCGCGCAGGCGGTCGGCGGCATAGGCGAGCACCTCGGGCGACGCATCGTCGATGTCGCACTCCAGCTTGACGATAGTTTCGGGCGCATCGGTCTCGCGGGACAGCGGAGATGTACTTCCACGTTGCATACAGTCCGGATCCTTTCCGCACGGGCTCGTTTTATTCACCCAAACGCTAGCACATCGGACGTGGCACAGGCCCGACTTTCGTCCGTCGCCGCCCTCGCCCCTATCCAAACATGTACATCAGCCTCCAAACATGTCATTTTTTGCAGCTTTCGGAGGCTGACGTACACGTTTTGGAGCGGGGCCGCACACGATCAGAATTGCGCCTGCACTCCGTCCGCCATAAAGTTCGCTGCACTCAACAATTTTGGACTTTCTACGCAGTTCATCGGCTAAAAAATTACCCTCGGCATACTTACCTGCTGCACGATGTTACTCTAGTTGCATTTGGCTAACTAATCGGCTGCCGAGGACCCCACCCGGCACCGTTACGGCATCGGAGGTTTCATGTTCGAGAAGCGGCTCTTCTCCCTGGTTCCGCAGGCAACGCCCTACATTATGGCAAGCGTCCTGTTTAAGTGGATCGCGCTCATGGCAAACATCACGGTGATGTGGATGCTTGCGCGCATCTTGGGCGGCATCGTCACGAACGGTCTTTCCGCCGCGCTCGCCGTCGATGCCCTCGCACAGGCGGCCTTGCCGCTCGCCGCCGCCATCATCGTGCGCGCCGCCTCCATCTACCTGGCCCAACGCGCCGGCGACAAGGCCGCGTTCGAGGCCGTCCGCCGCGTGCGCTCGCTCGTCTACGACAAGCTCACCGCACTCGGCCCCTCCTACACCGAGACCGTCCCCACCGCCGAGGCCGTCCAGACCAGCGTCGAGGGCGCCACGCAGCTCCAGGTGTACTTTGGCGGCTACCTGCCGCAGCTCTTCTTTGCCGGCTTGGCACCCACCACGCTGTTTGTACTGCTCGTGGGCCAGGCGGGTCTTCCTGCCGCGCTGCTGCTCGCCTGCGTTCCGGTCATCCCCGTCTCCATCATGATGGTCATGCGCAACGCCAAAAAGATCGGTGCCGAGTACTGGGGCAGCTATGTCGATCTTGGCGGCATGTTCCTGGAGGCCGTGCAGGGTCTCACCACCCTTAAGGTCTACCAGGCCGATCGCAGCTGGCACGAGCGCATCAACGCCGAGTCCGAGCGTTTCCGCACAGCGACCATGCACCTGCTGGTGATGCAGCTGCGCTCCATTTGCGTTATGGACCTGGTCGTCTATATGGGCGCCGCGCTCGGCATTATCGTGGCCGCACTGCAGCTCGCCACGGGCAAGATCGGCTTTGAGGCTGCCTTCCTCATCGTCTTTCTGTCACAGGAGTTCTTTTTGCCTATGCGCCGCCTGGGATCGCTGTTCCACACGGCCATGAACGGCATGGCCGCCTCGCGCCGCATGTTTGGCATTTTGGATACGCCCGAGCCCGAGCGCGGCGATGTTGAGCTTGATGGTCGCGGCGATATCGAGCTCGCAGGCGTGAGCTATGCCTACGGCGACCGCACCGTGCTGGACAGCGCCAGCGCGACCATTGCGCACGGCTCGCTCGTGGCACTCGTGGGCGAAAGCGGCGGCGGCAAGTCCACGCTCGCGGGGATTATCGCGGGCCGCAAGGACGCCTACCGCGGCAGCGTGCGCATTGGCGGCGTCGAGCTGCGCGATGTCACGGCCGCCTCACTCATGCGCGCCGTCACGCTGGTGCCCACCAACGGCTACCTGTTTGCCGGCACCCTGCGCGACAACCTGCTGCTCGCCCAGCCCAACGCCACCGACACCGAGCTTTTGCGCGCGCTCGACCGCACGCGCGTGGCGGCCTTTGTGCGGGCCAACGGCGGGCTCGACATGGTGATTAACGAGGGTGGCACCAACCTTTCGGGCGGCCAGCGCCAGCGCGTGTGCATGGCCCGCGCCCTGCTGCACGACTCGCCGATCTATGTGTTTGACGAGGCTACGAGCAACGTCGATGCCGCAAGCGAGGCCGCGATCGGCGAGGTCATCGCGTCGCTTGCCGGCGGGCACACTGTAATTGTGGTGGCACACCGCCTGTCGACGATCGTGGACGCCGATCAGATCCTGGTGCTGGACGAGGGGCGGCTGGTGGGCGCCGGCACCCACGGGGAGCTGCTGGAGACCTGCCCGGTCTACCGGGCCATCGCGGACAGTCAGATGCAGAGAGAGGGGGCGTGAGCATGGCACGCAGAAAGAAAACCGAAAAGCGGGAGCTCTCCCATGAGGACATCCCCCGCAACACCAGGGCCACCGCCTGGCGGCTGCTGGGCCGGATGGCCCGCCAGTGGTGGAAGCTGCTGCTGGTGGCCGGGGCGGCGCTGCTCAGCTCCGCCTCCTTCACCGCCATTCCCCTGGCGGTTGGAATGGGCATCGACCGGCTGGTGGACGCCATCCGGGCCTTTGACGGCTCCGCCGGCGTGGTGGAGACCGCCGCCGGAGCCCTGGGGCTGCCCGTGCTGCTGGTGGCCGCCGCGGCGCTGTTCAGCAGCCTGATGTCCTATGTGCAGCAGTATATCATCGCCACCGTGGGGGAGGAGCTCACCCTCTCCCTGCGCCAGGACGTCAGCGCCAAGCTCAACCGCCTGCCCCTGCGCTACTTTGACGGACACAAGACCGGCGACATCATGAGCCGGGTCACCAACGATCTGGAAAAGGTGTCCTCCGTGATGCAGGTGGGACTGATGCAGTTGGTGTCATCGGTGTTTACCATTGCTCTGGCTGCGGCGGCCATGGTGATGCTCAGTCCCAGGCTCTTTCTGGTGGTGCTGGTCTCCCTGG
>USPH01000060.1 GCA_900556515.1 uncultured Collinsella sp. | reverse complement strand
AGGTCCATGGCCTCCTGGGCGCGCTCGAGCTTGACCTCTTCGTCGACCTGACCCTCCATCTTAGCGGCCAGGCTGCCCTCCTCCTGCGAGTAGGCAAAGACGCTCGTGTAGTCAAAGCCGACGGCATCCATAAAGTCGATAAGGTCGCGGAACTCGTCGTCGGTCTCGGTCGGGAAGCCGACCATGGCCGTGGAACGAATCACGATGCCGGGGATGCGCTCGCGAAGGTCGCGGAACAGGTCCTCGAGCTCCTGGCGGGAACCAGAACGGCGCATGGCCTTGAGGATGCGCGCGTCACAGTGCTGCACGGGGATATCGATATAGGGCAGCACCTCGGGCGTATCGCGAATCGTATCGATAAGCTCGTCGGTCATGCCCTCGGGCTGCAGATAGAGCACGCGGACCCAGACGTTGTGCGGGCGCACGGCCTCGGCGACGGCACGCAGCAGCTGCGCCAGATTGCGCGGCGAGCCCTCGGTGACGTCCTCGTCGGCAAAGTCGGTACCCCAAATGCCCGTGTCCTGGCCAATCAGCACAATCTCGCGCACGCCGCCGGCAACCAGGTCGCGCACCTCGGAGATAATGCTCTCGGCATTGCGCGAATGATAGCGACCGCGAATATAGGGGATCATGCAGAAGCTGCAGAAACGGTTGCAGCCATCGGAAATCTTGACGTAGGCAACGGCGCCCTCGACGGTACGCTTGACCTGCGGGATATAGGCTGCGATCTCACGCTCGACACCCAGCACGCCATCGATGACCGCCACGATGCCGTCCTCCTCGTCGGCCTTCACAAAGGCAGCGACCTCGGGCAGCTCGTCAGGCAGGTCGTCGCCATAGCGCGACGGCACGCAGCCGCACATAACGATGGGGCAAGAACGAACGCCGTCCTGAACCTCGTTGGCGAGCTCGAGCGTGGTCTCGATGCTCTCGGACGTTGCGGAGGCGAGAAACGAGCATGTATTGACGATGGCGATATCGGCATCCTGCGGGTCGAATGCCTCTTCGTAGCCCGCGGCGGTCAAAAGAGAACGCATGCGGTCGGTGTCAACCTCGTTCTTAGCGCACCCGAGGGTGATGTAGAGCACGGAGCCCAACGGTGTATCCATGTTGGAGAGCGGTCCTTTCGAATGATATTAGCGGTAGTTGGTGAACTGTAGCGGCTGGCCGTAGTCCTGGTCGCGCAGGAACTGGATCACGGTCTGCAACGCGTCCTTCGAAGCAGAGGAAACACGCAGCTTGTCGGCCTCGATGGCTACCTTGACCTTAAGCTTTTGGTCCTTGATGTCCTTATTGATCTTCTTGGCGGTCGCCTGGTCGATACCCTCGACGACATGGCCGAGCACGCGCACGGTGCCGCCCGACGCCGCCTGTGGAGCATCCCACGAGACAGCCTTGAGGTCGATGCCGCGCTTGATGAGCTTGGAGCTCAGCACGTCGATAATCTGCTTAGAGACAAAGTCAGCCGGGGCGCTGATCGTAAAGAGCTTGTCGCCCTTCGAAAACTCGATCGTGGCGCCGGAATCCTTAAGGTCATAGCGCTGGGAAATCTCGCGCGTGGTCTGCTGGAAGGCGTTGTCGACCTCTTGCATGTTGACCTCGGACACGACGTCGAAGCTGGAATCTTTAGCCATGATGTTTCCTTTCGCGTACGAGCGGCTTAGTAGCTATCGTACGAATAGTCGGTAGAATCGGTGGGTGTCTGACCGTCAGTTGTGGTATCGGCGCCATCCGTGGACTGGGCATCGGTAACGTCGGTGGTATCGGCACCATCGGTGGTATCGGTACCATCAGAACTTTCACCATTCTCGGAATCAGTCGTCTCCTTCTTGGGAACGGTGATCGTCACACGCGCCACGCCCGAGGTCTTGGTATCGTAACGAACCTTTTCACCGTTCTTGGTAACGGTGACATCGGAAGGCTTGGACGTGGTGATCTCGATCGAGGACTCGGGCGAGTACTCCTGCTCAAAGGGGCCAGTCGCTTGGGCGCCATAGACCGACTTGCCGTCGACCTTGACCTCAATCCACGCGGTCTTTCCCTTGGCAACGGAGACTTTGACCTTCGTGACCTCGTTCTCTTCCTTCTTGGCCGTCGTCTTGGTAGCGTCCGAATCAGTCGACTCATCCGTCGCCTCATCGGTGTCTTCGTCCTCGTCGACCGTTTCGGACTTCTTAGAAGACTTCTTGGTCGTCGTCTTGGTAGCAGCGGGCGTCTCGGGCGTGGTCTCGGGCGTCGAAGATGCGCAGCCGCGCAGAAGCACCACGATGAGCACAATCAGCAGCAACACCACGGCACCGATGCCGGCGTAGACGATACGCGGATCGAGCCCGTTGTTTTGAGGAGTACGGGATCCGCCGCGTCCACGACCGGAACTGCTGCGGCCGCCTCCCTGAGGCATACGGCCGCGATTGCTATCGGAACGGCCGCGATAGCCGCCCTGGCCCTGAAGGCTGCGCTGACCCGAGCGGGGTGCAAGCTCACCGCGGCCTTGATAGCCACGCTGGCCCGAGCGCGGAGCCGAAGAGCGCTGGCCATACGGCTGTGATTGAGAGCGAAGACGCGGCGTCACCTGCGTGGTATCGGCATCCGCATAGCCACCGCGAGAGCGTCCGGTGGAGACACCACGATGACCGCGATCGGAATAGCCGCCGTCGCCGTAGCCGGCACGAGGGTCACGCGCCACGCCGCGGGCAGCGGGAAGTGCACGGTCCTCGGGCATCGGCGTACTGCGGAACCGGTCACGCTGTGAGCGAATCTCCTCGCCCGAACCCGTCTCGGTAATATAACCGGCCTGCTGAGGACACTGTCCATAGCGGGTCGAACGACCGCCCTGAACCATCAGGAAGCGCCCGTTATCGACCGAGGAGCGCGAATTGACGTAGCCGGCGGCGTCCTGAAAACGACCGCCCTGCTGCGACGTCTCGCGTTCGTAAGCCATCAGGTCGTCAAAGTAGGCATTGACGACCTCGCGCGGATTGAGGCCCAAAAAGCGAGCATAACTCGAAATCATGCCCTGCGCATAGCCGCGCGGCGGCATCGAAGCAAAGTTACCGGTCTCGAAAAACTCGATGATCTGCGGCCTGATTTTGATGGTGTTGGCGACCTGCTGAATGGAAAGGCCCATTCGGCGACGCTGCTCGAGCAGCATGTCACCAAAGCGTGCAGCCATCAGAATCCTCCAAACTCACGATCTTCACGTGCCATCTCGGCGTCGACAGACTCCAGCGCGGCAAGCCCCTCCTCGTCCAACAGGACCTCGCGCGGCTTGGAACCGTCGGGCGGGCCGACGACACCCTTTTCTTCCAGCATGTCCATAATACGCCCGGCACGCGCATAGCCAACCTTCAGACGACGTTGCAGGCCAGATGTGGAGCCAAGCTGCGATTCCACCACAATATGGGCGGCTTCCCAAATGAGAGGATCATCGTCTTGCGGCTCGGCGACTCCGGTGCGGACAATGCCGCCGCCACCCGCCATGGACATGGAAGCGGGCGCCACGGCAGACAGGATCTCCTCGTGGTAGTCGGGCTCGCTCTGCGACTTGACGAACTCGACAATCTCGTTGATTTCGTCATCCGAGACAAAGCAGCCCTGGATACGGCGAGGCTTGCCCCAGTCGACCTTTGAGAACAGCATGTCGCCCAAACCAGTGAGCTTTTCGGCGCCCATCTGATCAATGATGACGCGCGAGTCGATACCCGTGGCGACGTTAAAGGCGATGCGGTTGGTGATGTTAGCCTTGATAAGGCCCGTCACCACGTTGGAGCTCGGGCGCTGCGTGGCCACGATAAGGTGGATACCGGCGGCACGGCCCAGCTGAGCAATACGCACGATCGAGGCCTCGACATCCTTACCGGCGACCATCATCAGGTCCGAGAGCTCGTCGATGATGATGACCAGGTAGGGCATCTTTTGCGGCGGGTTATCGTAATGCTCAAACTCGCCGGCGGCCTGCTTTTCGTTGTAGGTCGAGATCTTACGCACGTTGAGACGCTCGAAGACCTTCAGGCGACGCTCCATCTCGGACACGGCCCATTGCAGAGCACTCGCGGCCTGCTTGGGCTCGGTCACTACAGGCACGTAAAGATGCGGCAGACCGTTATAGCCCGCAAGCTCGACGCGCTTGGGGTCGACCATGATCAGGCGAACGTCCTCGGGAAGGGCGCGCATGAGCAAGGTCGTGATGATGGAGTTGATCATGACCGACTTACCGGAACCCGTGGTACCGGCGATCAGCAGGTGGGGCATCTTGGCGAGGTCGGCGACGACCGGCGTACCCTCGGCATCGCGACCGATGGCCAGCTCGAGCGGACCGCCCTTCACATAGGGCAGCACGTCGCCCAGGTTGACGTTCTGGCGCTTGCGATTGGGGATCTCGATACCCACGAGCGACGTGCCGGGGATCGGGGCAAAGATACGAACCGACTGAGCTGCGAGCGAAAGCGCGATATCGTCCTCGAGGCTCGAAATCTTGCTCACGCGCTCGCCCTCGCCAGGTTGCAGCTTAAAGGTCGTCACCGTGGGGCCGGCGATCCAGCCGACCACGCGGGCGCTGCGGCCAAACTCAAGCAGGGTCGACTGCAGCGACTCGGCAGTTTGCTCCAGCTCCTTGTCCGAAGACGCAGCGGAAGCCGACTGCGGGTTGGCATGCAGAATCTCAAGTGGCGGAAGTTTGAGGCCGTCCTCTTCTTCGCCCTCGTTATCTGCGGCGCCGCCGTCCGTTCCCCCATCGCTGGCCGCAGCCGATTCGACAGCACTCAAGGCAGGCGCATCGGCAACCTTGGGATGCTTCAAGAAGTCGGGGATCTGAGGTGCTGCCGAGACAGGATTCACGGCAAACGGCGGCTCGGACTCGTCGATCTTATCGGGGTCGTCTTCCATCGAAAGCTGACCGGTTACCTGGTCGCGCTTTGCATGGCGACGCGGCAGCAAAGTTGTCTTTGCGGTCTCAATCGGAGCCTCGTCGTCCTCGTCATCACCCTCGGTGAGCTCAATCTCGCTCTCGGACCAAGACGGGTCGGGCTCACTCGTATTGAGTTTGGGCGCAGCCTTGCCCTTCTTGGCATGGCGGCGCAGCAACAGCGTTGTCTTGGCCCGCTCGGCCTCCACGGCCTCAGACACGTCGACAAACGGATCTTCGTCCACGTCCTCATCGTCCAGAATCGGATCGACTTCGCTACCCATAACCGTAGTCACGGCCGCATCGGAGCCCTTTTGACGAAGAATGCTCAGATGCGGACGGGCGACACCAGGCACCGACAGGGCCTCATCGTCACCCCACGGACTCGCGTTGACGTCGGCACGACGGCGCTCGGCAAAATCTGCCGCACGGTCGCGGGCAGAGCGCAAAACGCCGCCCACCGAAAAGCCAATGATGACCAAGCCCACGACGACAAGGCCCAGCAGGACTACCATCGCGATAGGCTTACCCAGGGCATTTTGCAGCGCACTCGCAATAAACGCACCGATGTAGCCACCCGAGGCGGACAGATTTTGCGGCGTGAACATAAGGTCGCACGAGTCGCTCGTACCTGGCACCATCAACGAAAGAATGGAGACGACGGCGATAAAGACCACGGCGCCGCCCGCAACAGAGCGCGCGTTGAGCGGCGAGTCCTCGCCTAAAAAGAGCGTGGCGGCAAACAGCAAAATGACGATCGGCAGCACGTAGGCGCCCAGACCAAAGCCCAAGTGGTAGAAACCGGCAACCGCAGCCGTAACGGGCGCAGTCGCCGGCGAAATCACGGCAATAAAGGACGCAATCGCCAAAACGGCAATGACCACGCCGGCGATATCGCGGTTGGCCGAGGGCTCGACCAAGGGCTCGAAATCATCGAACTCGGACTCGTGGCCCTTATTGGCACGCAGATGGGAACCGGCACCCTTAGCAGATGCCGGTTGGTTGTTGGCCTTATTGCCTTTGGCGTTTTGTGCAGATCCGCGCGCCAAACTAAACCTCCATGACGACCGGGATGATCATCGGGCGGGTGCGCGTACGGCTCCAGATAAAGTTAGAGAGCGAATCGCGCACGGCCTTGCGAATGGCATCGGAACCGCTGCTCGTAAAGCTGAACTTGCCCTTCTCGATCGTCTTCATGATGGACGCGGAGGCATCCTCGGAGAACTGGTCATCGATGGCAAACGAGACGCCGCGGCCCGAGAACTCGATGGCCTCGATCTTCTTGTGCTTGAGCGAGACGATGGCAACAGCGGTAACCATACCGTCGTTGGCGAGCTTCTGACGATCGCGCAGGACGATGGGGTCGGTATCGCCGATACGCAGGCCGTCGACGTAGACGACGCCGGACTCGACGGGCGTACCGCGTTTAACGATACCGCCGCGCATCTCGAGCGTGTCGCCGTTATCGAGGATAAAGATATGATCGTCCTTGATGCCCATCTTGCGAGCCAGCTGGGCATGGGCGCGCAGATGCACGGCTTCACCGTGAACCGGCATAAAGTACGTGGGCTTGGCCATGGCCATCAGGAGCTTGAGCTCCTCCTGGCTACCGTGGCCCGAGACGTGGACAAGAGCTCGGTTCTTATCCCACACGTCGCAACCGAGCTTGGCCAGGCTGTTGACGACCTGCTGGACGGCTTTCTCGTTACCGGGGACCGGCGTTGCCGAGAGGATAACGGTATCGCCCTCGTGGATGGAGAGCGTCTTGTGCTCTCCGTTGGCCATGCGGGACAGGGCCGACAGCGGCTCGCCCTGCGAACCGGTGCACATGACGACGATCTTGTCGTCGGGCAGGTTATCGATATCGAAGGCATCGATGATATCGGCATCGTCGATGTTGAGGTAGCCCAGCTCACGCGCCACGCGGGTGTTGGTGAGCATGGAGCGACCGGTCACAACGACCTTACGGCCGCACTTGCGGGCGGCATCGCAGATCTGCTGCAGGCGATGGATATGGCTCGAGAACGACGCGACGAACACGCGACCCGGGGCGTTCTTGATGGCGTGCAGCAGATTGGGGCCAACCTCGGCCTCGGACTTGGTAAAGCCGGGAACCGTGGCATTGGTGGAGTCGGAAAGCAGCAGGTCGATGCCCTGCTTGGCAAAGCGGCTGATAGCGGCGTAGTCGGGCGTGACGCCGTCGATGGGCGTCTGGTCGAGCTTGAAGTCGCCGGTGTGCATGACGGTTCCCTGCGGGGTGCGGATGAACACGCCGAGCGCCCCGGGGATGGAGTGCGTCATCGAGAAGAAGTCGACGGAGATGCACCCGAGGTTGACGTGGCTGCCGCCGTGCACCTCACGGAACTTGGGGGCGCGGATACGGAATTCGGCGAGCTTGCCCTCGATGAATCCGAGCGTCAACTTGCTCGAGAAGATGGGGACCTTGTTGTTGAGGTCCTGCAGCAGGTACGGGAGCGAACCGGTGTGATCCTCATGGCCGTGCGTGATGACGATGCCGCGCAGCTTGTCCTCGTTCTCGAGGACATAGGTGTAGTCTGTCTCTTATACACATCTCCGAGCCCACGAGACATGCGCAGATCTCGT
>USPH01000059.1 GCA_900556515.1 uncultured Collinsella sp. | reverse complement strand
TCGGCAGCGTCAGATGTGTATAAGAGACAGTCGTTATCCTGGCCGTGGCCCTGGGCTATCTTGCCATGACCATGTCGATGTACTTCCAGGCGGTTGAGAAGGTGGGTATCGCCACGTTCACCGGTCTGCTCCGCTACGTGATCTGCTCCGTGCCGCTTATGTACCTGCTTGGCAACATGATGGGCGTTCAGGGTGTCTGGTTTGCCTTGGTGGCGGCTGACGCCATCACTGGCCTTATCTCCATCGCCCTCGCCGTCCGCGAATCCAAGCGACTTGCCACGCTCTAGACTCGGACACGGCCGGCGCGCGATAGTCGAATAAGTCAACTCGCCTGCAAGCCACCACAATGGGGACAGTTCCCATTGTGGTGGCTATTGTTATTTAGGGTCTGAGATTTCGGCTCTATAAATAAAGTTTTTGAACTGGGCTACTATAAGATTGTGGAAAACACTACTACAAGATTATGGCAAATGATACTATACGATTATGGTAACAGCGTTATAAGGGGCGTTGATATGGCCGAGTACATTAACAGGGATTTGCATGAGTTGCTCATTCGCATGGCGGGTTGGTTTCCTGTTGTGTCGTTGACGGGGCCTAGGCAGAGCGGTAAGTCTACGCTGGTTAGGCATGCCTTTCCCGACTATTCCTATGTCACGCTTGAGGACCCCCAAACGAGGCGCGCGGCCTTGGAGGATCCGGTGAGTTTTATCCGCAACCGAAAGGGCGGACTCATCATCGATGAGGCGCAATACGCCCCGGATTTGTTCTCGATGATCCAGGTTGTTTCGGATGAGCGGGGAGACGCCGGTCAATACATCCTTACGGGATCGCAAAACTTTTTGATGATGAAAAGCATCGGCCAGTCTCTTGCCGGGCGAGTCGGGATCTTAAAATTGCTGCCATTTTCGTTTCGAGAAGCGGAGAGGGGCCAGCAGGGGCAGCTGGAAGTGGATTTGTTTGCGCTCGAAGGGGGATACCCTCGCCTGCTTTCCGCCGGAATGCCGTCCTCGGTTTATTTCCCCAGCTATATTGATACCTATGTTGAGCGCGATGTTGTGGGCTTGCTTGACGTGCGCAATAAAGCGGAGTTTCATAAGTTTCTGTCCATAATTGCCCAGAGCGCCGGTGCTCTCATTAATATATCTTCGCTTTCTCGAGATACGGGTGTGAACGTATCGACCATTAAAAGCTGGTTGTCTATCCTGGAGCAGAGCTACCTGACGTTTTCACTGCAGCCCTATTATGCAAATGCCAGGAAACGTTTGACTAAAACGCCCAAGCTTTATTTTTACGACACGGGGCTGCTCTGCTACTTGCTCAAAATTGGATCACTGGAGCAACTTTTGGAGAGCCCTTATCTGGGGGCAGTTTTCGAAAACCTCATCGTTTCCGAAACGGCGAAGAGCCATCTCAACGTGGGCGAGAATCCCGAGTTGTATTTCTATAGGGACGACGGCAAGCGAGAAATCGATTTGCTCGACTGCACAAACTCAGGGAGTCCCAAGGCTATCGAAATAAAATCATCCAGAACGTATCACGATAAGTACGCCCGCCATTTACAGGCTGTATGCGATGAGATCGACATTGCAAAAGATGCGCGCTATGTTGTGGCCCGCGTGGATTCAACGTATGAGTCGAAAGACTGTAGTGTGGTTTCGGCGCGTGATTGGCTTTTGCGATAACAGGCTCGGCGTATTAACGACCGCCGCGAAGGGAACCGGCCCCTTTTGCGGCGGTTTTTTGCCTATCTGGTGCGTCTTAGATGCAAGTGAGTAGACTTATTTGGATATGCCGAGCACATCGCGACAAATGCTCAATAAAGCCGCAGGTCAGAGCTGTGGCGTTTTGGGCGTGCTTGACCTCCTGCAAAAAGCCTACTCACTTGGTTTTTTCTGTTAGAAGACCGCCGCGAGGTGGAGCGGCTCCTCCGCGGCGGTCGGCGTTTGCCCAGATAAAACCTGCCAAGATAACCCCGTCTACTCTTTGAGCCAGAGCCGACACTAATTCAAATGGCGAAATCAAAGGGCGTTCTCCGCATGGAGGGCGCCCTTTTTCATCGCAGGATGTTTTGCGCGGCAGTCATAAGGCCCAGGCGGTTGCTGACGCCGAGCTTGCGATAGATGGCGTTGACGTGCTTCTTGACGGTTGACTCGCTTATGAATAGCTCGTTTGCCATTTGTTTGTTCGTTTTGCCGTCGAGCATGAGCCGCATGACTTCGGCTTCGCGCGGTTGGATATTGTGTTCTGTAATGAAGGCGTTCAGATGGTTTGCGTCTTCTGTCTGGGTGAGCTTAACGCCCCGAGGATAGAGGTTGGCGAGCGCGAGGCTCGCGTGCCGAGCGACTTCGAGCAGGATTGCGAGCTCGGTGTCGGTGAAGTCTCCGGCCGTGCGTTCGCGAAACAGGGTGATGCTTCCTAGCGGGCTGTCGTTGTGAGCGAGCGTGGCCGTACAGCCAAAGTAGACGCCCTGCGGTTCCATCCATTTGCGATAGATGGGCGTGGCATCGCGTCGCTTGACGTCGACGAGGTCGAGGTCGCGGTAGACGCCGACCTTATGTAGGTCAAAGCTCCATGTTGTATAGTCCATCGCGGCGTAGCGGTTGTAGTAGTCGCTCAGCGCGCGGTCGTCCATTCCGCTGCTTGCGGGGTGGACGTAGCATGGCGCATCACTGCTCGCCGCTTCGATCAGGTCGAACATGGCGATCCGATGGGGCACGAGCCCTATCGTTCCCTCGAGGGTCTCCTTTTGCAGCTTATCGACACCGTGTGATGCGTGGATTGCAAGCGCGAGCTCGTTGAGAGCAGTCCAGGTCGTACTGTCCAACTCAATAGTCTGCTGTTTATTGCATGGGGGCATAGGGCGTCCTTTCCATTGCGGAACCCAGTATGTCATGTTCTCGGCCTGAATAGAACTTTAGGTCAGCGAATGGTATACCGTCGATCGCTGAAAGGGGCTCGAGGGACCATTGAGAACATCTCGGTGCGGCCGCATCATGGTCTCGTCAAGCAAAAGCACCGAGATTTAGGAGCTTGAAATGAAGACCATCTACGAGAGTGAGTCCACACCTAAGAAGGACGGGTTCTATATGCCCGGCGAGTATGAGGAACAGGAGCGCACCTGGATTCTGTGGCCGCACCGCTCCGACGTGTGGCGCTGCGGCGCCAAGCCGGCGCAGAAGGTCTTCACCGAGATCATCAAGACCATTGCACGTTTTCAGCCCATCACTGTGGGCGTCAACACCGAAGACTTCCCCGCGGTGTGTGAGATTTTCGACGGCGTTGAGAACGTGCGCGTTATCCACATGGAGTACAACGACAGCTGGATTCGCGACCCCGGCCCGGCGTTCCTTGTTAATGACAATGGTGAGGTTGCTCTTTCGCACTTCCACTTTAATGCTTACGGCGGTTTCATTGACGGCCTGTATTTCCCGTGGGACAAGGACGCTTCCATTGGCCTGCAGGTGGCACAGCTCGAGCAGGTTAACCGCTATCGTCCCGAGGATTACATCCTCGAGGGCGGCTCGTTCAACTGTGATGGTCAAGGCACCGTCGTGACTACCGAGATGTGTCTGCTCAACGAGGACCGCAACCCGCAGTACACCAAGGAGCAGATTGAGGAGAAGCTTTCTGAGTATCTCGGTATCGAGAAGGTTATCTGGATCAAGGACGGTATCGATCCGTACGAAACGAACGGTCATGTGGACGACGTCGCATGCTTTAGTGCGCCCGGCGAGGTCTGCTGCATGTGGACCGATGATCCCAACCATAAGTTCTACAAGGAGTGCCAAGAGGCGTATAAGACGCTTTCCGAGACGACGGATGCCCGTGTCCGCAAGCTTAAGATCCACAAGGTGATTATGCCTGCGACCTCGGTATATATGACCGAGGAGGAGGCATCGACCATCGATCCAGTCGAGGGTGTGCTGCCGCGTACTCCCGAGGACGCCTTTGAGCCGAGCTACCTCAACTTCCTGCCCATCAACGGCGCAGTGCTTGTACCGCAGTTCGGCGATCCCAATGACGCCCAAGCGCTCAAGGATATCCAGGCTGCTTATCCGGACCGTGAAGTCATCGGTATCATGACTCGCGAGGTTATCTACGGCGGCGGCAACATCCACTGCATCACCCAGCAGCAGCCCAAGGCGCGCTGTAAATAGCAGTTCCATGGTGAACAGTGCTTGATTGTCCGCACGCGAAAGTCCGCCGACTTCAATGGTCGGCGGACTTTTTGTGTGGTGGTTTCAGCTGAACGGCGGGCCGTGCGGCTTGGGTGTGCGGGCACACAATCTGGGGAAACCAAACAGATTGGGGCCTTATATGATCGACTCGAAGGGAAACGTGCGACCCGAGGGCATGTTTAACAGGGCGTACCTGGCCCCCGAAGCCCAGCGCGCATACGATACGCTGCTCGAGTGCGTGCTCAACGGGCAGAAGGACTGCGAGGTTTCGGCGCGTGCGGGTATGGATACGATCAAGGCGCTCGTATAGCTTTACGCTTTCGGATGTGACACATAGGACTGCGTGCGCCGCTCCCGGCTATATTGCCCCCGAGGTGCTTCAACTCATGGAGATAGCCGGCATCAGCGATTTCGAGAGCTTGGCAGCGTCCACGAATGCCCCCGTGTTTACGCCACAGACGGATGACTTTGGACTCGCGGTCCATATCTTTAAGATGCTTAACCGCGGAATACACCCATACGCTTCTGGTGAGCTGGACTTGGACATATTTGACCTGGACGACGATGACATTCCGCCTGCACCATTGATAAACAGCTGCGTGTGTAATGGGCACAGCCCGTTTGTGGGGACGTTGGTCGGATACGTTGTCCCAAAGTACGCTCTTGAGCTCGATGATTTTAGCGGCCTTATGGGCGAGGCACTCCGTCGATCGCTGTATGGCAGGGCGGAGGAGCGTCTTGACGCACGCACATGGGCGCGCCTGCTCGACCGCTATCTATCCGAGACAGTTGTGTGCAAGCGTGGCCATCTCCACCACTCGTTACAGCACGAATGCCCTTGCTGCCGAGGAGAGCGCGCCTTGTTGGCTCGTCTTGGTTGATGGTTTGGACCGTCTTGTAGAAAGCCCGTGAGGCGACATGCAAGTTAATCCTGCGTGTCGCCTCCGTACATATAGACGATAAATCCGTCGCCGGTGTCCTGGCTGTGATCCTCCAAGATGCGCTTCATGTTGAGGTGCTCGTAGAACTGCCAGTCGGAGTTGCAGTCGCTCATCAGGAAGAATTTGGTGCACCCGGCTTTGGCGAGTTCGGCGCGCGCAAGGTCGATGAGCGTACGGCCGAGCCCCTTGCCCTGCCATTCGGGCACGATGATGATCAGGTTGAGCTGGCCCTGGGCATATTCGTTGCCCGTGGCGGCAAAGCGGTCGGCTGTTGCCTTCTCGCGGCTATCGCCAAAGAGCGAGCCTTCGAGCTTGGCATCGGCGGTCTTTGCCATCTCGGTTGCCTGGACGAACATCTCGTTGTAGCAGGGCTCCCACGTGGGATTGGTGCGTGGTTTGCCGTCTTCGAAGATGCCGATGCAGCAAGCGGCGATGATGCGGCCTTCAGCTTCGGCAACGAGCGCGATGGGGGAGCGCTGCAGCTGCATGGCGATGTTAAAGCGCGCACAGAAATCGGCGGCTTCGACGTCGCCTCGGTTGCGCAGCGTGTTGCACCACAGCTGGTTGTAGATGGCGGCGATGCCGGCCAGGTCATCGAGCGTGGCGGCACGCAGAGTTACGGTGTCAAGGCTCATGGGGGCTCCTTCCAAGTTGGGTCAGGCCACCTATGAGTGTGACATGGCGACATCGTTGCCGCATCAACCATTCGGCAGACGAGCGCCGATACCTCGGGGACGGAGAGGTGGCAATTGGGTAGTCATTGGGGACGTTCTTAAACGACTAGTCAAACAAGAGCGTCCCCAACGACTACTTTAAGGAATGTCCCAGACTGCCGGCAGAAAAGGAACGTCCCTAACTGTCACGACTACCTCAAAAGGAGCGTCCCCAAGTGCCGGCTTTGGCAACGCCGATGTCTTGGCAACGACAGACACTATGACCCAATCCGAGGGCACTAAAAAGACAGGAGCCCCCGCTCGTGACCGCGGGTCGGGGCTGCGACAATGATGTTGAAGTGCCATAGGCGCAGCCGCGCCGCAACGAGGTTGGGAGGCTCCCATGCCAAAGTATTCTACCGCGTTCGGGATGGACGTCCACCTGAGGTCGACCACCGTCTGCGCCCTCGACGCGGACACCGGCGAGGCCGTGACGAGGAGGTTCCCCGGCAACCCCTGGGGCGAGATCGCCGGGTGGATGGATAGGTTCCCCGGGCCGTCGCTCGCGGCCTACGAGAGCGGCTACCTCGGCTTCGCCCCGCAAAGGGAGCTCGCCGGGCTCGGCGTCGAGTGCGTCGTCGCCGCGGTCTCGAAGATCCCCAGGTCGGCCGCCGACTCGGCCTCCAAGAACGACAGGAACGACGCCGCCAGGATGGCCAAGGCGATACTCGCCCACGACATCTCCCCCGTATGGGTCCCCTCCCCCGAGGTCGAGGGCATCAGGGACCTCGCCGGCGCCTACGACGGGGCGACCGCGCGCCTGGCGACCGCCAAGCAGCGGCTGCTCGCCTTCCTCGCAAGGCGGGGGTTCGTCTACGGCGGCACCACGCCCGCCGGCAACCCGAGGAAGTACTGGACCTACGACTTCCTGAGGTGGCTCGACAAGGTCAGGCCGGAGGACGATGGCGGGGTTCGGGCGCTCGCCGCCCTGAGGAACGAGGTCGAGGCCGCGGCGGAGGCCCGGGCGGACCTGCTCTCCGAGTACAGGGCCGCCGTGGATGCCAGCCCGATCGCCGCGGAGGTGGCCGCCCTCCAGTCGATCAAGGGCTGCGCCTTCGCGCTGGCCGCGGCCTTCTCGGCCGAGGTCGGCGACTTCACGAGGTTCCGTTCCGGAAGGCAGGTCACGGCCTATTTCGGCCTCGCGCCGAGTCAGAGGTCGAGTTGGCGACTCCGTGCGGCTCGGAGGCATCAGCGGTGCGGGCAACGCGCTCGTGAGGAAGCTGGCCGTTGAGGGCTCATGGTGCTACGCCGCGGCGCGGCACCAGCCGAAGCTCATGCCGAGGGACACGGGCGTGCCCCTCGAGATAAGGATGCACGGGAGGAAGGGGTCCGAGCGGCTCCTGCGGCGGCGCGAGGAGATGCTCGCCCGCGGCATGCCCGCGGCGAAGGCCAACGCGGCCACCGCGGCCGAGCTCGTGAGGTGGCTCTGGGCCCTCGGCATGATGTGCCGGGAGGGCGCGGAATAGACACAGCCCCCGTCCCGGCGAGCCGGGCGGCCTTCGGGGATACCCCCTATTTCGCTGTGCGCGCGGAGCCCTCCGCATGCGCCTCGACAGACTTGGGGAACCCCGCCGAAGGAATGGAGTGCGGGCCGACAGAGCGGTATCCGCGGATATGAGACTGAGCCGAAGGCGTCGATGACATGCCGGGGGCGGACCGGGACGGGTTAACGGCAGGCCCCGCCGACCGATTGCAAGCTGTCTCTTAT
>USPH01000058.1 GCA_900556515.1 uncultured Collinsella sp. | reverse complement strand
AATCTGACGTTCAACTTCAAGGGCGCGACCAGAAGGTCAGCGCCCTTTCGTTTCACGTCACCTTGTCTCAAATGCGACCCGCTCGCTGTCCGTCCTCTACCTGCGGCGCTGCCTTGCTCCGGATGCGGTATGCTCAACCTGCGGTGCCTTAGAGGTAGTCATTGGGGACGTTCTTAAATGACTAGGTTGGGCACATTGCTTTGAGATGTTATTCAATCGGCTTTGATGGCCATGAAGCCGGCTACCTGCTCAAAGAAATTAGCGGCATTTATCTGCTATTGAAAATAATGCTCAAAAAATCGTTCAAGAAGTCGCAGTGCATTTTTTGATGCGTCGCACGTCAAGTGATTTGGCAAGTTCTTGGTTAGATATTGGTCAGTTTTGGGTCAACCTTGCCAAAAGCTTGACGAATGCAGATTTTGACGTCGACGAATGAACACTCTAGGCGGGCTCCAAGCAAAATTCTGGGCTGATTCTCGATAATCGCTTCCAATCGTCCCTTGCCGCGTGCCGCCCTCGCGTACAATCTGCTCCGACATTCGCGCGCCGCCCGGCGCTTAAGAGGGGAGGACCCCATGGCAAACGAGATTTGGACCATCAAGCGTTGTCTCGAGTGGACCAAGGAGTACCTGGCCGAGCACGGCGAGGAGCACCCCCGTCTTTCTGCCGAGTGGCTGCTGTGCGCAGCTACGGGTCTGGCGCGCATCGACTTGTATATGCGCATGGACAAGACACTCGACGCAGCGCAGCTCGAGACCATGCACGCGGCAGTCGTCCGTCGCGCGAAGGGCGAGCCGCTGCAGTACATCACCGGTAGCACTCAGTTTCGCATGATCGACGTCGCGTGCGCCCCCGGTGTGCTCATCCCGCGCCCCGAGACCGAGATGCTCGTCGAAGAAGTCCTGAACTACCTGGATGCCGAGGTGCTGAGCCCCGAGGCCGCCGCCCGCCAGCGCGTGGAGCTGCCTTGGAACGATGAGGTCGAGCAGGCTCGCAAAGCCGAGGCGGCGCTGGCCGACGAGCGCGCGACCGCCGAGCGCCGTGCTGCCAACCTGACGGCCGCCGATGAGGCTGCGCTGGGTAGCGATGTGCTCGGTAGCCGCGCCTATGCCGAGGAGCTTGCCGATCGCGAGGCCGAGGAAGCCGCCGCGCAGGCGGCAGAAGCAGAGGCCATGGAAACCCCCGAGCCCGAGCTCGACGAATACGGCATCGCCATTGAGGGCAACGACCAACAGACGACTCCCGCGCAAGATGCCGCCGAGGCCAACGTACCTGCTCCAACTGAGCCCCGCGTCGCCCGCGTTCTCGAGGTCGGCTGCGGCACGGGCTGCATCTCGCTCTCGCTTGCCTGGGAGCGTCTCGGCCACGTCACCTGCACTGCTACCGATATCGAGCCGCGCGCCATCGACCTTGCTACCAAAAACCGCGATGCGCTTGGCCTCACGTCCGGCGAGGTCGCCTTTAGCCTCACCAACCTGGTGAGCTCCATTCCCCACGACGAGTGGGGCACCTTTGACGTACTCGTCTCCAACCCGCCCTACATCCCCACCGATGTCATGCGCTCGCTGCCGCACGAGGTCAAGGACTTTGAGCCCGATCTGGCGCTCGAGGGCGGTGCCGACGGCCTCGATATCTTCCGCCGCCTGCTCAACGCGGCGCCCTACATGTTGCGCGCCGGCGGCCTCTTTGCCTGCGAGCTCTACGAGGGTGCCCTCGACGCCGCGGCCGAGCTCTGCCGTCAAGCGGGTCTGTCGGACGTGCGCATCGTCCACGACCTCACCAATCGCCCCCGCATCGTCCGAGCCATCGTCACCGAGCCCAAGCAGCGTAATTAAGCTGAACTAATAGACATTTGCTCAAGTTTGCTCTTGCAATATACCGTAAAACTTCTACTATAGAAGGAGAAAGGTATGTCAAATCAGCTGCATCGGTACCGTATCGTGCTTGATTACATTGAACCTTGGCTTGATGAGCAGGATGAAGCTACGCTGAAGCAGATTTATGCAGACCTTTTGGTGCTCGAAAAGGAAGGTCCCAGCCTTGGTCGTCCACTGGTTGACCGTGTCAAGGGCTCGAAGCTTCATCATTTAAAGGAGCTGAGAGTGACTTCATGTGGTGGGCAGGTGATCCGCATCCTCTTCGCCTTTGACCCCAAGCGCCAGGCGGTATTGCTATTGGCGGGTGATAAGTCGCGAGCGGGATCGTCAAGGGCAAAATGGAACGGCTGGTATGCGATCAACATTCCAAAGGCCGAGCAAATATACCGTCGCCACGTAAGGAGGCTCGATCGAGATGGAACTGCATGAGTATATGGAATCTCGCGGGATAACACGCGACTCCATTACCGCCGAGCAGGAGAGGACTCGCGATCGTATCGAAGCCTATAAGCTTGCTCAGATTCGCAGGCTAAAAGATCTAACACAGGCGTCGGTCGCCCAGTCGATGGGCGTTTCTCAAAAACGTGTATCCGAGCTCGAGCGCGGCGAGCTGGGTTCGATGAGGCTTGACACGCTGAGCAGGTACGCAGAGAGCCTCGGCGGAAAACTGGTTGCAAGCATCGAGTTTCCCGATCGTACCGTTACGCTTGCGCGCTAAAAATCTTCAATTAACCCCCTCACTTTCACCGACTACTAGAGCCGCTCACCAAACCAACATGCGCTCTGGGCAAATAGGTTGAACGTTTTGTGCGAGAATGCCCCACAGTAAACAAACTTGCACCAGAGCGTAAGGGGCTGGCATACACATGCAGACGGTCTATCGGGTATACGAGGGAGCGCGCGAGCCGCACCGGCTTGCAGTCGAGCGCACGGCCGAGCTACTCGGTCGCGGCGGCCTGGCGCTTATTCCAACCGAGACGGTCTACGGTGTCGCCGTGGCGGTCAACGCCTTCTCGGATGCCGTTCCACAAGATACAAGTGAACCTCTGCCGTGGCCGCGCGATCCGCAGGCCACCGTCAACGGCGCCGCGGTCCCCGCACTCGGTACCGGCTATCGTCGTATCTTTACTCTCAAGCAGCGCGAGCTCACCCAAACGGTTGCCTGGCTGGTCGATGATGCCGAAGCACTCGACCGCTATGGCGTGGATATCCCTAATGAGGCCCGCGTGCTCGCCCGACGATGCTGGCCGGGCGCCCTGACTATCGTGGTCAAGGCGGCCCCCTGCGTGCCGACCTTTATGCGCGCCGCCGACGACACGGTGGCACTTCGCGCTTCGGCCTCGCCCGTGGTGCAAGCGCTCATCCGCACCTGCGGCAGCCCTCTTGCCTGCACTAGCGCCAACACGCATGGCGCGCCCGCGCCGGCAAGTTTTGTCACGGTGGAGGAGCGCATCCTGGAGGGGGTCGATGTGGCCGTCGACGCCGGTGAGACCCCGTGTCGCGACGCCTCAACCATCGTGTCGTTTCAGCACGGCGAGCTCCAGATCCTGCGCCAAGGCGCGCTTCCCGCATCAGAGATCGAGCGGGTCCTGTCCGACCCGATGCAATAGAAAGGTGTAAGCGATGTCGTTGAATCTAGGTAGCCTGGGTATGGAAGACGCCTCGTTTAGCTTTGGCGGTTCCTACATCATGGCGCTCGACTGCGGCACTACCTCGGTACTCGCGACTATCGTCGACGAGTACGGCTGCATCGTCGCCCAGGCGCGTCGTAGCGTCAAAACCAGCTTCCCGCGCCCCGGCTGGGTGGAGCAGGATCCCACGGAGGTGCTTGCCAGTCAGATCGGCGTGATGATGGAGGTCCAGTTTAAGAGCGGCATCCATTCTGACCGCATCGCCGCCATCGGTATCTCCAACCAGCGCGAGACCACGGTGGTGTGGGACCGCATAAGCGGCCAACCCATCTATAACGCCATCGTGTGGCAATGCCGTCGCACCGCACCTCTGATCGACGAGCTGGTCGAGCAGGGCGCAGAAGAGCTGGTGCGCTCCCGCACGGGGCTTACGCTCGACCCGTATTTCTCGGCCTCCAAGGTGCAGTGGATCCTCGACAACGTCGATGGTGCGCGTGAGAGCGCGGCGGCGGGCGACCTCATGTTCGGCACCATCGACACCTGGCTCATCTACAACCTCACCGGCGGTCAGGTATTTGCCACCGACTACACCAATGCCAGCCGCACCGCGCTCTTTAATATCCATGCGCTCGATTGGGACGACGATCTGCTGGCGCTTTTCGACGTCCCGCGTTCCATGATGCCCGAGGTTCGTTGGAGCTCGGGCGACTACGGCCGCGTCGCGAGCGACATCATGACCAACATGCCACCCATCATGGGCGTGGCGGGCGACCAGCAGGCGTCGCTGTTCGGCCACTGCTGCTTCCATCCCGGCCAGACCAAAAACACCTATGGCACGGGTTGCTTTATGCTCATGAACACCGGCGACGAGATCGTCGAATCCAAGAACGGTCTGGTCTCCACGATCGGTATCGCCGCGGACGGCAAGATCAGCTATGCGCTCGAGGGTTCTATCTTTGCCGCCGGCTCAACCATGAACTGGCTGCGCAACAACATGGGCATCATCTCGAGCGTGAGCGAGTCCGCGCAACTCGCCACTTCGATTAACGACAACGAGGGCTGCTACTTCGTCCCCGCCTTCGCAGGCCTGGGCGCTCCCTGGTGGGACCCGCATGCTCGCGGTATCGTGTGCGGCCTGACCGGCGCCTCGAGTCGCGCGACCATTGTGCGTGCGGCCTGCGAGTCCATGGCCTACCAGAGTTATGACGTGCTACGCGCCATGGAGCAGGACGTGGGACTTTCGATTGAGCGCCTGTCCGTCGATGGCGGTGCCTCGCGCAACGAGTTCATCATGCAATTCCAGGCTGATCTGCTGGATATTCCCGTGCTGCAGTGCGAGACGGTGGAGACCACGGCGATTGGCGCCGCGTACTTGGCGGGCCTTGCTGTCGGCTATTGGGAGGATTTGGAGGAGCTGGAGCAAAACGCTCAGATCGTCAAAGTCTTCCATCCTCACATGTCCGCCGAGCGCCGTGAGAGCAACCTCGCTGGTTGGCGTGATGCCGTCAAGCGTTCGCTCAACACCGCTCAGTAGGGTTGCGACGAGCTGCTCGATACAACAAACCGTTAAACTTATGCACGGCACGAGGCAACAACGTCGCCAGGCGTCTTGTCAGCAAGGCCATCTTCCGGCCGCAACGAAAGGGGCTATCAACCCATGACCGTCACCTACGATACGTCCCGCGTGACGCTTGTCGACCATCCGCTCGTCCAGCACAAGCTGTCGATCTTGCGCGACAAGAGCACTGGCACCAACCAGTTCCGCCAGCTCGTGCGCGAGCTTGCGCTCTTTGACGGCTACGAGGCCATGCGCGACCTGCCTATGGAAGACGTCGAGGTCGAGACTCCCATCACCACCGCCATGTTTAAGCAGCTTGCCGGCAAGAAGCTCGCCATTGTTCCCATCCTGCGTGCGGGCCTCGGCATGGTCGATGGCATCCTCGACCTGGTGCCCTCCGCTCGCGTGGGCCACATCGGTATGGAGCGTGACGAGGTTACCCACGAGCCGCATGAGTATTACTGCAAGATGCCCAAGGATATCGACCAGCGCATCTGCCTGGTTGTTGACCCCATGCTCGCCACGGGCGGTTCGGCCGAGATGGCCATCAGCTACCTGCGCGAGCGCGGTGTTAAGGATATTCGCATGCTGTGTATCGTCGCCGCGCCCGAGGGCCTCAAGTCACTGACCGAAAAGGACCCCGACGTACATATTTATACCTGCGCCATCGATGACCATCTCAACGAGGCCGCCTACATCGTTCCCGGCCTGGGCGACGCCGGCGACCGCATCTACGGTACGCTCTAGTCGTTGGGCCTTGTCGGCTACGGTCACAAATACGAAGAAATGGTGCGCGCGGGCGAGCAAAAGTCGTCCACGCGCACTTCTGTTAACGGACGTTTTGCACTGAGGGGTTCGAAAAAACGTATTACCGTACCTGCGGCATAAAGAAGGCCTTAAGAAAACGTACAGGTGCGTATTAACCGTTTGTTTTACGGTTGTACTTTAGCGATTGGCTCGTACAATAGTCACCAATGTTTGGCTGGGACTGTGCTGTGAGGCGTTAAAAAGGAAAGCGAGGAAGCCAGTGTTTCAGATAGCCGATCTGCTCGCTATCGTTGCAGGCGCCATCGCGGGCGCAATTGCCTTCCTTCCCTTTGTCTTTACGCTCAAGCCGGTTCTTGACGATAAGCAGAATGCGGACATGCTCAAGGGCATGGTGAGTCTGGCGGTCTCGGCAGTCGCCCTGCTCGTCTTTACCTTGGTTGTGTTTGCGTTGTTCGGAGAGGCATTTCGCATGTTCCTCCTGGGCGAGGCGATTGGCTTCGTGGCCTTTATGGCCGCCTGCACGGTTCGCGTCGCCAAGGCGCTGCGAGATCCTCATGAGGTCGAAAGGTAAGTCGTGGAAATTTTTGAAAAGCTGCCTGATGAGATTAATCATCTGGTCAGCGAGTTCAGCTCCACCCCTGTCGTGGGCGATCTGAGCTGCGGCATCACGCAGTACTCGTTTTGGCTGATCGTCTCCACGATCGTGCTCCTGATCGTCCTGGCCGTGTTCAAGAAGAAGCAGACCCTGGTTCCCAAGGGCTTCTTCGTCAACGGTTTCGAGTACATCATCGAGTACGTCGAGAACGATATCGGCAAGGGCGTCGTGGGTGAGAACTGGAAGAAGCACTTCCCGTTCCTGTGCTCGCTTTTCCTGTTCATCCTGATCAATAACATGATCGGCCTGATCCCGGGAATGAAGCCCGGCACCGGCGCAATCGGCTCCACCGCCGCGCTCGCCATCTTCGCCTTCGTGTACTTCATCTACTACGGATGCAAGGCTCACGGCGTGATCGGCTACATCAAGAGCCTCGCCCCGCAGGGCGTGAGCTTCCCGATGAACGTGCTTGTGTGGGTCGTCGAGCTTTTCTCGACCTTCCTGCGCCTCATCACGCTCGCCGTCCGTCTGTTCTGCAACATGTTCGCAGGACACGTGGTCATGGGCTCGTTCGCCATCATGGCGAGCATGTTCATGCAGCCGCTGCTTCAGCAGGTTTCTGCGGCCCACGCCGTCGGCGCCCTGCCTTCGCTGGCCTGGCTTGCCATCCTCATCCTGATCTATGCGATCGAGCTTGTGGTCGGCGCCATCCAGGCTTACGTCTTCACGGTCCTTACCGCCGTGTATGTCTCCGAGGCAGAGGAGGTCGCGGAGGAGGAGTAATCTTCCGTTCGCGCCTTAAAGGTAAGGCAATTCGTTAAACCGCCGGTGCCCGTACCCATGGAGCTCGGCAGTTATAAAAAGGTTATCCTGCGTGAAATAAGACACGCACGACAAAGGAGGAATCGTGGGAGTTATCGGTTACGGTCTCGGTGTTATCGGCGCTGGTCTTGCTATCGGCCTGTCTGCTCTGGGTGCTACGGGTGCTATGGCCCGTCAGCCTGAGGTCCAGGGCCGCGTGTTCACCGTCTTCATCATGGGCTCCGCCTTCGGCGAGGCTCTGGCTCTGATCGGCTTCGTTGTCGCGCTGATCGTTAAATAGCTCGGAGCGTCAAGTATGAATCTTTCATCCCAGAAGAGCGCGATCG
>USPH01000057.1 GCA_900556515.1 uncultured Collinsella sp. | reverse complement strand
CGAGATCTGCGCATGTCTCGTGGGCTCGGAGATGTGTATAAGAGACAGCAACAAGTGCATCGGCTGCGGCCTGTGCACCACCAAGTGCGCGTTTGACGCCATCCATCTGGATCGCGACCGCCCCGAGTGCTCAACGATGGTCAAATACGAGCAAAAGCTCCCCAGCCTGGGCAAGTACGCACTCAAGCGTGCGATCAAAATTAAATTCGGTCGTAAGTAGTTAGGTGCCTGCCTTGCATGAATTAGGAATCGTCTATCACATCATTCGCGATGTTGAGAATGTGGCGCGCGCCAATGGCGTGGGTCGCGTCTCGAGCGTGACGTTGCTGTTGGGCGAGGTCTCGGGCGTCGTTCCCGACCTGCTGCTCGATGCTTGGCGTTGGGCGGCAGATAAAAAGCCCATCACTGAGGGGGCGGAGCTTATCGTAGAACCTGTCGAGGCCGTGACGCACTGCGAGGCGTGCGGCCGCGACTACGGCACGGTCGAGCACGGCAAGACCTGTCCCCATTGCGGCAGCGGCGAGACCTATCTGCTGCAGGGCCAAGAGGTCATGATCAAGCAGATCGAGACTCCCGACGAGGACCCGGCGGACGCCACCCCTGATGGTCCCGCTGCTCCTGACGCCGTCGACGCCGCCAACCCCCTCCACATCGCCTAACTTAGTCATTGGGGGCGTTCTTAAACGACTAGTCATTAAAGAACGTCCCCAATGACTATTCTTTTTTGACGGTTTGCTAGAGCATAACTAACGAAATTAGTCAAGTCACGTCTGTTTAAACAAAATATCGAAGAGTCAAGCAGGTTCTTATCCGATTTAAATCGGTATTAGTGAATGCTGTGCCTGTATCTGTTTTCTAAGATGGTCAAACTAATTATGTTTAGCGAGGAATAGCTGAAAACCAGCGATGTAACCAACTTGTAACAAAAGCATGACGGTCAAACAAATAATCCAACCATTCACATTTTTTCCTATAATTTTGCCACACTTGCGGCTATACTCTTTTTTGTCGTGTAGGAAATACGTAGACAAAAAGGAGGTTATGTGATGGTAAGTATTGTTCTTGCTAGCCATGGTGACTTGGCGGCTGGAATCAAGCAGACGGGCTCGATGGTCTTTGGCGATCAGCCGTCTGTAGCCGTGGTCTCGCTCGAGCCGAGCATGGGCCCCGACGACTTCCGTGCCAAGGTCGAGGAAGCAGTCGCTTCCTTCGAGGACCAGGAGCAGGTGCTCTTCCTCGTTGATCTGTGGGGCGGTACGCCGTTCAACCAGATCAGCGGGCTCATCGAGGGCCACGATTCCTGGGCTATCGTCACCGGTGTCAACCTGCCTATGCTCATCGAGGCATATTCGCAGCGCTTTGACGCAAAGAACACTGCACATGCGATCGCAAAACATCTCGTGACTGAGGCTAAGGCTGGCGTGCGTGTCAAGCCCGAGTCTCTGGAGCCCGAGGAGAAGAAGCCGGCTGCGGCCGCCGCTGCTCCTGCAGGCGCCATCCCTCCGGGAACGGTCATCGGCGATGGGCACATCAAGATCGCCCACGTCCGTATCGACACCCGTCTGCTTCATGGTCAGGTGGCCACCACGTGGACCAAGCAGATCAACCCCAACCGCATCATCGTGGTTTCCGACGGCGTTGCTCACGACGAGCTCCGCAAGACCATGATCGAGCAGGCTGCCCCTCCGGGAGTCCATGCCAACGTCGTGCCCATCAAGAAGATGGCCGAGGTCGTCAAGGACACGCGCTTTGGTGACACCAAGGCCATGCTGCTCTTTGAGAACCCGCAGGATCTGCTCAAGGCCATCGAGGCCGGCGTCGACATCAAGGAAGTCAACATCGGTTCCATGGCTCACTCCAAGGGCAAGGTCGTCGTCACCAACGCCGTCGCTATGGGCGATGACGACGTCAAGACTCTCGAGGCCCTCAAGGCCAAGGGCGTCAAGTTCGAGGTCCGCAAGGTTCCTTCGGATTCCTCCGAGGATCTCGACGCCATGTTGAAGAAAGCTAAGGCCGAACTGGCCGCTCAAGCATAGTAAAGGAGGGTCCGATACATGTCTGCAATCACTATTCTGCTTGTTGCGATTGTCGCGTTGCTTGCCGGTATGGAAGGCGTTCTGGATGAGTTCCAGTTCCATCAGCCGCTCGTGGCATGCACGCTTATCGGTCTCGTAACCGGTCACCTTCAGGAGGGCATCCTCCTGGGCGGTTCGCTCCAGATGATGGCCCTTGGCTGGGCTAACGTCGGCGCCGCCGTCGCGCCTGACGCCGCCCTGGCCTCGGTCGCTTCTTCGATCATCATGGTGCTCGCCCTCAACGGTGGCGCCACCGATTCGGCCAAGGCCGTTACCGCCGCTATCGCCGTCGCCGTTCCTCTGTCGGTCGCTGGTCTGTTCCTGACCATGATCTGCCGTACCCTGGCTACCGCTATCGCTCACGCCATGGACGGTTGCGCCGAGAAGGGCGACTTCGCCGGCATCGAGCGCTGGCAGTACGCTGCTATCCTCATGCAGGGTCTTCGTATCGCCATCCCGGCAGTGCTTCTGTGCATCATCCCGGCCGAGGCTGTTACCAACGCGCTTAACGCTATGCCCGACTGGCTGTCCGGCGGCATGGCTGTCGGCGGCGGCATGGTCGCTTCCGTCGGTTACGCCATGGTCATCAACATGATGGCCACCAAGGAGACCTGGCCGTTCTTCATCCTCGGCTTTGTCCTTGCTGCCATCCCTCAGCTCACGCTGATCGCCCTTGGCCTCATCGGCATCTCCCTTGCCCTCATCTACCTTGGCCTTAAGGATCTGGCTAAGCAGGGTGGCGGCATGGGCGGTGGCTCCGGCGACCCGCTCGGCGACATTCTGAACGATTACGAGTAGGAGGGGAGTGATACATATGGCAGAGAACAAGATTCAGCTCACCAAGGCTGACCGCAAGAAGGTTTGCTTCCGTCATCAGTTCCTTCAGGGCTCGTGGAACTACGAGCGCATGCAGAACGGCGGCTGGTGCTTCGCAATGATCCCTGCGATCAAGAAGCTCTACACCAGCAAGGATGACCAGATTGCCGCTCTTAAGCGCCACCTGGAGTTCTATAACACCCACCCTTATGTTTCCGCCCCCGTCATTGGCGTTACCCTCGCTCTCGAGGAGGAGCGCGCCAACGGTGCTCCGATTGACGACGTCGCCATTCAGGGCGTCAAGGTCGGTATGATGGGCCCGCTCGCCGGCGTCGGCGACCCCGCCTTCTGGTTCACCCTTCGCCCGATTCTGGGCGCTCTGGGCGCTTCCCTGGCCCTGTCCGGCAGCATCGCCGGTCCGCTGCTGTTCTTCTTCGCGTGGAACATCATCCGTTACGCCTTCCTGTGGTACACGCAGGAGTTTGGCTACAAGGTCGGCTCCTCCATCGCCAAGGACCTCTCCGGCGGTCTGATGGGCAAGGTCACCGAGGGTGCTTCCATCCTTGGTATGTTCATCATCGGCGCCCTGGTCGAGCGCTGGGTGTCCATCTCCTTCACCCCGGTCGTCTCCAAGGTCACGCAGTCTGCTGGCGCCTTTATCGACTGGGCTAACCTGCCCTCCGGTTCTGAGGGTGTCAAGGAAGCACTGACGATGTATAACTCCATCGGTGCTAACGCCCTTGATCAGGTGAAGGTCACCACGCTTCAGGCCAACCTCGATCAGCTCATCCCCGGCCTTGCCGCCGTGTGCCTGACCCTGCTGGTCTGCAAGCTCCTCAAGAAGAAGGTCAGCCCGATCGTCATCATCCTGGCTCTCTTCGCCATCGGCATCATCGGTCGCGTCTGCGGCTTCATGTAAGCACGTTTCGGCTTAAGACCGAGAATTGCTAGGCAAGGGCTTTTGAGCCATTGAAACGGACCGCACCCGGTGGGTACACTGGATGCGGTCCGATTGTTTTATTTGGAGGGCGAGGCGCGCATGGCGCAATCTCAGAACAGCACGGTCGATCTGGCAACGCCGGCAACCTGCCTGATGGGGCTTACCAGCCACGGTAACGTGATGGTGGGCAATAAGGCGTTCGAGTATTACAACGAGCGCAATCCCGAGGATTTTATTCAAATCCCGTGGGACGAGGTCGACTATATTGCCGCCGAGGTTTTACGCGGCACCAAGAAGATCACGCGTTTTGCCATCTTCACCAAGGACAACGGTCACTTTACGTTTTCGACGCGCGACGACAAAGAGACGCTTCGTGCTGTCCGCAAGTACGTCGACGAGGATAAGCTTGTGCGTTCGCCCGACTTTATCGATGTGACGGCCAAGGGCGCCAAGAGCATCCCCTCCGTTATCAAAAACCTCTTCCACAAAGGTAACTAGTCATTAAAGAGCGCCCCCCAAGTGGGACGCAGTTTCCCATGGGGCTCGATCGGGAAAGAGCATCCCAGTTCGAGCGCCGATTCCGGGATGTAGTTTCCGGAACGGGGTCGTTTGGGAAACTGTGTCCCGTTTCGAGCCGAAATTCTGGGACACAGTTTCCAGCGAGGTCCCATTGGGAAAGTTTGACCCAGAATTTGCCTGGATAGTGGGACACACTTTCCGGAGGGCTGTTCCACTGCAACTTCGAAGAGTGCCTATACGCTGTATTACAACGGCGTAAATCTGCTACACTAGTACAACATGCCTCCGTAGCTCAGGGGATAGAGCACCGCTCTCCTAAAGCGGGTGTCGACGGTTCGAATCCGCCCGGGGGCACCAGGAAAATCGCAGGTCAGGAGTTATTTTTGCTTCTGACCTGTTCTGGTTTTTGAGCTAAGAACTGCTTTTGTTTGTAAATCTGGTAAGTAAATTATTTAACTTACCGAGTTTTCCACTGAAAACAGGAAATCACCATTTTGGGGATAAAAAGTTTTCAACAGCCGTTAGTCGGTTCCATTTTGGTGAAGCGCTTCCTCATTTTTGGTAAAAAATATCACCATTTTGATGATTCGACTGCTTTGAGTTTTTGATAAAAACGCCTGTTCAGAAGCTTGTGCTATACCCATTTTGGTGAGACCAATTAATAGAGAAATATACCATAAAGAAATAGGGACGGCGATGCCGCCCCCTTCGCTCGCAAGGCTCGCTGCGCGGTCACGTGCCGTGACCTTGCCGCCGGCTACGCCGTCGATTGATACGCTCACTGCGTTCGCTGATGATGATGGACTAATCCGTTTTATCGCTGACACCAGTCATAAGTGCAGCAATTGATATGTTGAATCCATTGGCAATTTTGGAGAGGTTAGAAAGACTGACATTTCTTCGTCCGACCTCTATCGAGGCATAGTAAGACCTGTCCATGCCAATGCGGTTCGCAAATTGCTCTTGTGAGTAACCAGACTCTGATCTGAGTTCTTTGCACCGTAGACCAAAGGATTGTTGTAGCGGCGAGATATCCATGACAAAAAGAGTCATGGATTGTTGTATTTATGCCAACGGACTATATACAACAATCCCAGTTAAGGCGCATAATTATCTCTATTGGAAAGCGCTCTGATGCCCAGTCGGATAGGGCACGGAAAAGGAATGGAATAGCAATGACTCAGGGAAAGCACTTCGCTGCCGGAGGCGACCACTTCGCCGCACTGCCAAGCAAAAAGATTCACGCCCCGAAGGGGATCGCGCGTCTGACCGTCACCGCGGCGACCATGGCCGCCATGACCGGATCGAGCCTCATCTCGCCGTTCGCGGCATTCGCCCAGACCGGTGACGGGGGCACGCAGCACCCCGCCGTGATGTCGCCGATCGCCGCCCATGCCGGCGCGGCATCCGGTACCGGCGCGAAATCCGCCGCGCAGACCATCGCGGACCTGCAGAAGGCAGTCGACGAGGCGAAGGCGAAGGAGGACGCCGCCAAGGCATCCTACGACGAGGCCGCCGGTCCCTACAACGAGGCGGCTTCCGCCCGCGACCAGGCCAAGGCATCCTACGATTCGGCAGTCAGCGCCGGCACGGCAGCCGACCGAGCGGCGATGGACGAGTACGCCCGTCAGGTCGCGGAGGGCAAGGACGCCGCCGATGCCGCCGGCAAGGACCTCGAGCAGGCGAAGGCGGGTCTCGCAGACGCCAAGGCGGATGCATCCGAGAAGGACGAAGCGTACCAGTCCGCCATCAAGGCGGCCCAGTCTGCAAAGGATGCCCTCGATAAAGCCAAGGCCGATGCCGTAAGCGCCACCCCGGAGGCAATCAGTGCCGCCGAGCAGGCCGTGCGCGACGCCCAGGCTGCCGTGGACGGGGCACAGGCCGAACTCGCCAACGCCAACGCGACGCTTGGCGATGCCCAGTCCAAGTTGGTTGCGGCCCAGTCTGCAAAGGATTCCGCCGATGCCGTCCTCGCCGCAGCCCAGCAGAACAAGGACGCGGCGGATGCGAAGGCCGCAGCAGCCAGCGCCGCCTATGAGCAGGCGAAAGCAGACCTCGCCGCAGCGGAGGAAGGCGCCAGCGGCCCGGAGTACGATGCGGCAAAACAGAAGGTCGCGGACGCAGAGGCAGCCCTCGCTGCCGCACGAGCGACACAGTCCCAGTGCGAGTCCGAGCTCGAGCAGGCGCAGTCCGCTGCAGCAACGGCACAGACCGAGCTGAATGATGCCCAGGTGGCCCTCTCCGTAAAGCAACAGGCCGCGGCCGATGCCGAATCCGGCGTGACCGCCGCCCAGTCCGCACTCGATGCCGCGAACTCCGACCTCGATGCGGCCAAGCAGGCGAACGCCGATGCCATCGCCAAGCTGGACGCCGCGAAGCAGGCCGTCAAGGACGCCGAGTCCGCCAAGGCAGCCGCCGACGAAGAGCTTGCGAACGCCAAGACCGCAAAGGATACCGCAGACGCCGCCGTGACCGCCGCCCAGCAGAAGGTCGACGAGGCACAGGCGAAACTCGACTCCGCCGACGCACAGCTCAAGCAGGGAGCCATCGGCTTCTTCCGTGCCATGGGTGCCAATTCAGCCATCGAGATCATCCAGAACTGCACGTACAAGGACTACACCGAGGTCGGAAACAGCCTTGATGCCACGAGTCTCGACAACATGCTCGCGGCAATCCCGTACATGAAGTCCATCAATGAGTATCGCAAGTCCGTCGGTCTCTCCGAACTCCAGGTCACCTACAAGCTCATTGCGGCGGCGATAGCCAACGCAAACTATTCCGATGCCAAGTTTGGACATTCCATGCAATTCGATACGACCGAAAACCTCGCATGGAATTATGGAACCGATCCGAAACCGCAGTGGGTTGACCAAGAAAAGGCTTTCTTCGATCAGGCGGTTCAGGAGCTCTATGGCGTCACCGGTCTAACCGGTAAGGATGCCGTAGATTTCTACAAGACGCATAGCGGGATTGAATCCTATGTCAACCAGCATTTCAAGGTTGCCGGATATCCCGCAACCGTCGGTCACTACCTGCATGTCATCAGCCCCGAAATCGGCTATATGGGCATGGCAGTCTGCAGCAAGGGAACCATGAACGGCTGGCAGACCGACAGCCTCGATACCGCAAGCCTTGGTTGGGCAGGTTCAGGCTGGAACATGAACCCCATCTCCGTCGACGAGTACGAGCAGAATCTGACCTCCTATATCAACGGCCTCAAGAACGCCAAGAGCGCACTCGACGCAGCCA
>USPH01000056.1 GCA_900556515.1 uncultured Collinsella sp. | reverse complement strand
GACATCGCCCGGCGCGCAGGCAACGCCGGCGAGCTCGCGGCCGAGCTCGGCTGCGGCATCCCCACCCTCCGCGACATCATCTCCGAGCTGGAGAAGCCCGGCCGTGACCCGCGCGACGACGCGCCCGAGGTCGTGTTCAGCCGCTCCGTCACGAGCCTGGCCGACCTCGAGGTGGGCATGAAGCTCACCGGAACGGTGCGCAACGTGGTGGACTTCGGCGCCTTCGTGGACATCGGCGTGCATCAGGATGGCCTGGTGCACATCTCCAAGCTCGCGAAGCGCTTCGTCAAGCACCCGAGCGACGTGGTGTCGGTGGGCGACACCGTCGACGTGTGGATCTGCGGCATCGACCGCGACCGCGGCAAGATGTGTTCCATGGCATGTCACGTGGGCTTTCCCTATATCGACATCCTGCGCTACGGCGGAACCGTGCCCGGTAACGAGCCCGGCACGGCAAAGTTCTGCTGTCCCGAGGTCGATACGCTGAACGTCTGGCTTGCTGAGATCGTCGACGAGTAGTTGAGCGCAATGTGACAAAGGGACAGTTCCTTTGTCACATTCGCGGGTGGTGCCCGTTCTTTTTCGATTATAATCTCAAATCTCTGCATTTCATCCGATTTTAGGTTCTTAAAATTCTGCGTTTCATCGATAATCAAGCGTATAAAACTTTGCATTTCATTTGATGACACTGAGGGGAGAGCCTATGCTGCGCAGGAAAATAGCGGCAGAGCTGGAGCGTTGGCTGAAGTCTTCCGAGCAAAAGGCCTTGTTCATTACGGGTTCTCGCCAGATCGGCAAAAGCTATTCGATTCGCGCATTTGGCAAAGCCAACCATGCAACCTACATCGAGCTTAACCTCATGGAAAACCGCCAGGCAAAAGATGCTCTTCTCGAGGCGCGGGATGCCGATGATTTCATCAGCAGGGTGACGCTTCTTTCGGGAAAGTCGATTGCGCCAGGCAAAACGCTCGTGTTTATCGATGAGGTCCAAGAGGCCCCCGACATCATGACGATGGCAAAGTTCCTTGTTGAGGACGGGAGGTGCCGTTGGGCGTTTTCGGGGTCAATGCTCGGGACTCAGTTCAAGGGCGTCAGGTCCTATCCCGTGGGGTATGTTCACGAGCTTAGGATGTTCCCGCTCGATTTTGAGGAGTTTTGCTGGGCAATCGGGGTGAGCGAGGGGGCTCGCCAAACGATACGTGACGCGTGTATCAGCGAGAGGCCCATTCCTGATTACATTCATGACGCGATGATGGCAAACTTCAGGACCTATACCGTTGTCGGCGGAATGCCGGAGGTCGTGCAGCGTTTCCTCGACACACAGGGCGACCTTGCCTCTGTTCGTCAGCTACAGTCAGAGCTCAACGAACAGTACCGGCGGGATATCTCCAAGTATGCAAGCGGGCGAGCCCTTCAGGCGCAGAGCATCTACGATCAGCTCCCTATTATGCTCGAGGGCGAAAACAAGCGCTTCGTGCTCAATTCCATTGACCCCAAGGCTCACTACGAGAAGTATCAGCGAGATTTTGTATGGCTTGTCGATGCCGGCGTTGCTCTCAAAGCCGATATCGTAACCGAGCCAAAATCGCCCCTGCTCAAGACGGCGCGGCCATCGCAGTTCAAGCTATATCAATCGGATACGGGCATGTTGATGGCGCGCTACCCCGTTGGAGTCGCCCAAGCGGCGTATCTTGATAGCAAGGAGCCCAATCTGGGCGGCATTTACGAAAACGTGGTGGCCCAGCAGCTGGCTGCCCAAAATCGCCAGCTTTACTACTATCAGACAAAAAAGCGCGGTGAAGTGGACTTTGTGGTCGATGGACCGGATGGGACGGCTGTTCCGATCGAGGTTAAATCGGGCTCCTATTACCACGCGCACGCTGCGCTCGGTCATGTGCTTGATACGACTGAATATGGCGTAAGGCTCGGGATTGTTTTCTCGAGAGGCAACGTTGAGCGCAACGGAGCGGTTCTCTATTTGCCGCTATATGCGACCTGGGCCCTTTCGGATGTTTTGGGCGACTCCTGCGCCGAAGGGATAAAGCTGGAGGTCAAGCCGGTCTAGGGCCAGTCCCGGATGTGGCAAAGGGGCAGTCCCTTTGTCACATTCATGAGCGTGGATTTTCTCCCACCGAGATAACGAGCGTGGATTTTCTCCCGTTTAGAGCGCACTCGAACGCTCAAAGTGGGAGAAAATCCACGCTCGTTTTATGCCGATGGCGTGGCCCGTGTGCCCGCGCCGCCCGAGCGCCTACAGCTGCTCGAGCATGGCGGTGCAACCGGCGAGTACATCGCGGTAGGTGGCGTCGAAATTGCCGGTGTACCAGGGGTCGGCCACGTCGCCGGGGCGATCGGTCCAATCGAGCAGGCGCGAGATCTTGCCATCGGGGTCCTTCCCAAAAATTCGGTACAGGGCGCGGGCGTTCTCGTCGTCCATATAGACAATGTGGTCCCAGTCGCCATACTCCGCGCGACGCACCTGACGTGCGCGATGTGCGACGACGGGAATCCCGACCTCGCGTAGCTTGGCAATGGTGCCGTGGTGTGGCGGGTTGCCGATCTCCTCGGTCGAGGTCGCAGCGGAATCAATGACAAACTCGCCCGCGCGCCCGGCGCGCCGCACTAGCTCGGTAAACACGGACTCAGCCATCGTCGAGCGACAGATGTTCCCATGGCAGATAAACAGTACACGTTGCATATGCGGTTTCCTTTCGATCGCCATCATCGAGCTCGAGTATCGCATCTACGCTTGCGCCCTTGCCCGCCTGCGCTCCCAGTGAGCCAATTTAATCGTCACCAGCGTAAGCACCCAGGCCACAAGCGAGAACGCGGCACCCACTGCGCCTACATATGCAATGCCAACGCTGCTTACCACGGCGCCGCCCACTGCGGTGCCAAACGAGATGCCGACGTTAAACGCCATGGGCTCAACCGAACTTGCGAGTACCATCGACTTGGGATGGCGGCTGCGTGCCACGTCCATAAAGTGCGTGATGCACGACACCGAGAACAGGTACATGAGCAGCGCCAGGCTAAAGACAAAGACCAGCGCGAGCGGCATGGTGCCGCCCACAGCAAACAGTCCGAGTAACGCTGCAGCCTGCAGCACAAACGTCACGAGTAGCGCCTTCATGCCAAAGCGCGCATCGATCCATCCGCCCAGGATGTTCGAGATCAGGCAGAACACGCCGTAGGCCATGAGCGTGGTACTGGCTTCGACCGTGCCCATGCCCAGCACCTGCTCAAGATAAGGCGTCACGTAGCCATAGAAAACGTAGACCGACCCCACGCCAAACAAAAAGATGAGCATGCCGGTGACGATGCTCGGCTCGCGTAGCAGACCCGCCTGCTCGCGAAAGGTGGCGGGCTCGTCGGTTTGCCCAGCGCGCGGCATAAACATCACGAGCGCTCCGCAGATCAGAACGGCAAAGGTCAGCGTGCCGTACATGGCCACGTGCCAGTCGAGCGTGTCGGCCACAAACTTGCCGATCGAAGTGACAAAGACCATTGCCACGGAAAACGCGCCGTACACCACCGAGATGGCGAGTGAGGTCTGCTGCGGGGACAGCAGCTCGGGGATATACGTCACGCCCACGGCGAGCAGTGCGCCCGAGACGGAGCCCAAGATGATGCGCGAGGCGAACAGCACTTGAAAGTTGGGTGCCAGCGCCATGACCAGATTGCCGAGCACAAAGACGATGCTATAGCACACGAGCAGTTGGTAACGACGGAAGCGCCCCGTGCTGAGCGCGAGCACCGGCGTCGCGATAGCGTAGATCAGTGCGAACACGCTAATAAGTTGGCCTGCGGTGGCAAGCGATACGCCGAGTTCCGTCGCCAAGTCACTTTCGATGCCGATGACCACGAACTCCGAACAGCCGAGCGAAAAGCCTAACAACACGAGCAGCGCCAGGCAGAGCTTGGTGCGCGCGGGGGAGAGCGCGGCGGCGGTTGACTTACTTTTTGGCGTGGTTGCGGCGGTCAAGGTTGTCACTCCAATGTCGCGTGAATAAGCGGGATTCAATCCCTGCAACTCTAACAGAATGTGACAAAGGGACAGTCTCTTTGTCACATTCGCGGCGTGGCTGCCGCCTAAACCGTCACAACATTCGATGAAAATCTCGAAAACGAGGAAAAACGTCGAATGTTGTGACGGTTTTCGTGTCCGGCGCGGGTGAGCTTCGGTGCCGTCTGGGGGTATAAGACTAGCGAGTGTTTATTTGCGAGGCCTAAGGGGCGCCCCGTATGGATATCGATAACTTTGAATGGTGGTATAGCGAGGGCGAGGCTCCGGACGAGGAGTGGGACGAGCCCGCGTCGCGTGACGTGTCGAGCGACGAGGACGAGACCGGCAACGATGCCGCTGTCGAGCCTGATGCCGCCTCCGATGCCGCCGAGCCCCTGACCTTTGAGCAGGCTTGGGCCCAAGCCGAGGCCGATGAGGCTAAGGCCGATGCCACGGCCACACTCGGTGAGCCGGCGGACATGTCCATCTCGCCGGCAAAGATCCCGCAGCCGCGTCACACCATCGACCCCGACAGCACGGCATCCTTCAGCATTCTCGACGTGCCCGCGCAAGGCGCCCAGGCGCCTGCGCCCACACATCGCCCCGACCTGGCTCGTGAGGAAGACGCGGGCCGCCGTTCTCCGCTCGGCCCCATCCTCATCGCCTTCATGGCCGGCGTTATCGCCTGCTCGGCAATCGGTAGCGTTTGGAGCCATGTCGAGCAGCAGCGTCAAGACGCCGCCAAGGTCGAGATGTCTGTCGAACAATCGCTCAGCCGCACGCGCTCGGTACATGTGTCGGTCGAGGTCAAGGACGGCGCGATGTGGGACACCGCGCGTGGCGACAGCCAAATGCTCATCCACATCGTGGGGCGTACGCTCAAAGGGCAGACGATTGACGAGTATCAATACGTCAATTCCGCTGGTGACGGCATCGAGCTCAAGCCCGGCGACTACGAGCTCACCGTCGACGAACCGCCCGTCGCCACCGACGGCACGCGCTTCCGCGCCTCAAAGCGCATGGTTCCCGTGAGCTTTAACTCGCAGGCGCCCGATACGGTCGATAGCACTCCGCAGGGCGGGTTTGACCTTTACGCTATTGCTCAATAACTGCGCCTGTCGCTCAACCCCGCCGCCAAGAGTGGGACAATAGCCCTCGACACTATTGTTTACTTTTGGAGGAAGTAGCATGTCTACCGTCACTACCATCAAGCGCGGCAGCCTCACCGCGGCCATCGATTCCATGGGCGCTCAGCTCACGAGCCTTGCCCTCAACGGCAACGAGTATCTGTGGCAGGGCGACCCCGCCTTTTGGGGCAAGCATGCGCCCATCCTGTTCCCCATTGTGGGTTCGCTGCGCAACAACACGGCAGCGTCTGCGGCCGGCACCTGCGAGATGCCGCGCCACGGACTCGCGCGCATCGTCGAGCACGAGCTGGTCGAGGTTTCGGAGGACGGCTCCTCGGTAACTTACGAGATCACCGATACGCCCGAGTCGCTCAAGGCCTTTCCGTTCCACTTTAAGCTCAACATGACCTATGCCCTGACCGGCGACGCCACCCTCACGCAGACCTTTGCCGTCACCAATACCGGCGATGTGGACCTGCCGTTCTCGGTGGGCGGCCACCCCGCATTTAACGTGCCCGCCCCCGGTGCCGAGGACGAGGCGTTCGAGGATTACGAGCTGGCGTTTACCGAGGCTTGGACGAACGAGGCTCCCATCATCACGCCCGACGGTCTTATGACGTTTGAGGGCAGCTATAAGGCTCCCGACAACTCGGACGTGCTGCCCATCACGCACCGCAGTTTCGATAACGATGCCATCATGTTCACCGATACTCCGGGCTCCACGCTCACGCTGCGCGGCCGCAAGTCGGGCCACGGCGTCAAGATCGACTTTGAGGGCTTTAAGTACATTGGCGTGTGGTCTGCCGCCAACGACGCTCCGTTTGTGGCGCTCGAGCCCTGGACCGGTCATACCACCATGGACACCGAGGACGATGTCTTTGAGCACAAGGTCAACACCATCACCCTGGCCCCGGGCGAGACGGACAAGCGCAGTTTTAGCGTTACCTTGCTCTAGAGGTTCCGCCGCTCGGTCGATGCTGCGCGTCGTCCAGAGCGACAAGTTGTCATTCAAAAGGCAAGGCATAGACCTTCTGGTCATGCCTTGCCTTTTTCATGCCACCTGTTCGCTCTGGACGTCGCTCGCCGGCATTGCCAAAACATCGGCGTCCCCAATGACTACCGCGTGTCTATTAATTTTTCGAGCTTGTGCTGCGCTGCTAGTTGCTGGCGTATATCCTGTTAAGTCGTCAGCATACGATTCAACAGGGAAGGCAGATTATGCATTCTCCCCATCAACGCGACGCGCATCCACAGCCGGTGTGCAGCCGTCGTATCTTCTTAGGCAGTGCGTTTGCTGCGAGCGCTTCCGTCGTCGCCGGCGCGCTCGCCGGCTGTCAGCGCCCGTCCACGCTCAAGGTGGCCCAGCCCACGACGGGCGGCGGTCGCGACGACCTGTCCGATTCCGTGATCGGCAAGGACAAGATCCGCATCGGCATGGAGGCGGCCTACGCCCCGTACAACTGGCAGGTCTCCGAAGCCAGCAAGTACACTATCCCCATCGACAACGTGCAGGGCGCCTATGCCGATGGTTACGACGTGCAGATCGCCAAGATCGTCTGCAAGGCCCTCGGTGGCGAGCCCGTCGCCGTCAAGCAGGGCTTCTCGGGTCTTATCGATTCGCTCAACAACGGCCAGATCGACCTCATCATTGCCGGCATGAGCGCCACGCCCGAGCGCGAGGAGTCCGTCGGCTTTTCCGACCCGTACTTCATTGGCTACTTTGGCCTGTTCGTAAAAGAGGGCTCGCCCTACCAAAATGCGACCAAGCTCAGCGACTTTAGCGGCGCAACGGTCCTCGGCCAAAAGGACACCATGCTCGATACCGTCATCGACGAGATCCCGGGCGTTGTCCACAAGAACCCGGTCGATTCGGTCCCCACGGTGTTTTCGAACCTGCTGCAGGGCACCTGCGACGCCGTGACCTACAATACCGAGAACGAGAAGGGCTATATGGCCCAAAACCCGGGTATCGTGCCGATTCGATTTGCCGAGGGCGAGGGCTTTAAGCAGGAAGTCACGGCAAACGTCGGCTGCCGCAAGGGCTCGGACAAGCTGCTTAAGCTCATCGACAAGACACTCAAGGGCATTAGCCAAGAGGAGCGCGACCAAATGTGGGACGCGTGCCTCGACCGTCAGCCGGCATAGGGAGGCAGCATGAAAACCATCAATCGCCTGGCCTCCTTTATCAAGGCCGACCACCGTTATGTATACCTGGGCACGAGCGTCATCGCGGCGCTCGGCCTGGCGTTTAGCCAGCGCAACCCCACGCCGATGAGTTTCTTGGCGCCTACGGGCGTGTTCCAAGACTGCCTCTGGGCAATCCTTTGGGCCTGGCTCGTCGTGTCGGCGGCGGCGCTGGTCACCAAGCTCATGCACTGGAACGACTATCGCGAAAAGTCGCCGTTCGCATCCGAGCGCTGCCGTCGTGGCGCACGCCTGGGCCTGTCTCTTATACACATCTCCGAGCC
>USPH01000055.1 GCA_900556515.1 uncultured Collinsella sp. | reverse complement strand
GGCCGCGAGAACGTAGGCGATCTCGCCGATCTCGTTTTTGCTGGGAGCGGCCTTCTGCATGATGGCCGCGTCGACCCCGGCCCCGGCGATGATGATGAACCCGTGCCGGCGGACTTCACCCGCCTCGTCCGTCCAGAAGAGCTCTCCCATGTCCACCTGGGCGGTGCGTCCCTCGCGGCACGCTTTGGCGAGGGCCGCGGCTTCGGGAGCGTTGCCGATGTTGTTGAAGAACAGGCAGGCCGTACCGGAGGGGAAGACGAGCGTGGGGACACCGCATCCGCGCATCTGGTCGAGCACGTTGGAGACAGTGCCGTCGCCGCCCGAAACGACCACGCGGTCAAACTCGCGCACGTCTGCCACGGCGTCCTCGGGTTCCATGCCATCGCCGATAAAGCGCATCACGACCTCGTCGCCGCCCTGTGCAAGGGCGTGCGTGAATGCGAAGATTTCATCTGAGCTGGGGCCCGATGCCGGGTTGTGGATGATAAGGCAGCGCATACTTACGTTCCCGTTCTGTGACTAACCGAGTATAGTTGTAAGGCAATGCCGATATCCTACCCGTGTTTTTCGGGCCTAACCTTATTCGATGGGTTGATATGTACATTTCCACACATCAGGCTCTACTCGACTTTTGCCAGCGCGCCCGTGAGTTCGACGCGATTGCCGTCGATACCGAGTTTTTGCGCGAGCGCACGTTCCATCCGCGTCTATGTTTGGTTCAGATTGCCACCCCTGCTGAGAGCGTCGCGGTCGATCCCCTGGTAATCGACGACCTATCGCCGCTGGCCGAGCTTATGGCCGACGAGAGCGTGACCAAGGTCTTCCACGCGTGCTCGCAGGATATGGAGGTCATGCTCCATACCGTGGGCGTGCTGCCACGACCGATTTTCGATACGCAGGTCGCCGCCGCCTTTTTGGGCGAGCGCCAGCAGATTTCGTATGGCGCGCTTGTTCAGACGTTCTGCGGCGTATCGCTGCCCAAGACCGAGTCACTGACCGACTGGTCGCGCCGCCCGCTGACCGATAAGCAGATTGAGTATGCGATCGATGACGTCAAGTACCTGATCGTCGCCTATACCGAGATGATGAGCCGCCTGCGCGAGCTGGGCCGTGTGGACTGGGTGCTCGACGAGCTGCGCCCGCTGGCTGACGAGTCACACTATCGCGCCGATCGCCACGAGGCGTTCCGCAAGGTCAAGCGCATCAATTCGTGCAGCCGTCATCAGCTGGGTATCGCGCGCGAGCTCGCCGCCTGGCGCGAGGACCGCGCCGAGCGGCGCAACATCCCACGCAAGTGGGTCATGTCCGACGACACGCTGCTAGCGCTCGTTAAGCGCAATCCCGTGCGCGTTGAGGAGTTCCGTAGCATTCGCGGTACCGATCAATTGGGGGAGCGCGACGTGGACGGTGCGCTCATGGCCATCAAGCGCGGTGCGAGCTGTCCGCACGATCGCCTGCCGCTCTTGGTGCGCGGACATCGTCAGATTTCGCCGGAGCTGGAGAGCGTGACTGACCTTATGTATGCGCTTATCCGCCTGGTTGCCGAGCGCTCAGGCGTTGCGACCTCGGTCATTGCCTCGCGCGATGACCTGGCCGACTACATTGAGCATCCCGAGCAGAGCCGCCTGCGCGAAGGTTGGCGCTTTGAGCTTGTGGGCTCGCGCCTGGACGATCTGCTTTCCGGCAATATGGGGTTGACGGTGAAGGACGGCAAAATCGAGCTCCTGTAGGGAAGCCTAGCCGGTTGAGTGGGTAAAATGCCTCCAACGTGTAACTCGACTCGGAGGAATTCGCATGCCTTATTACTATGGATACGGCTTTGGCATCGACCCGCTGTACCTGCTGGTTGTTCTTGTCTGCACGGTGCTTGGCCTTGCCGCACAGAACTATATCAACTCGACGTACAAGACGTGGTCTAAGGTGCGCTCGGACGGCGATACGGGCGCCACGGTCGCTCGCCGCATGCTCGATGCCAACGGTTGTAGTGCCGTGGGCATCAAGGGCGTTGCTGGCGAGCTCACCGATCATTACAACCCGCAGGACAACAACCTGTATCTGTCGGATTCCAACCGTTCGGGCGGCTCGGTCGCAAGCGTTGCTGTCGCTTGTCACGAGGCAGGCCATGCCGCGCAGCGTCAAAGCGGCTATGCCATGATGAAAGTGCGTACCGCCCTCGTGCCGGTCGTCAACTTTACCCAGAACACCTGGACCATCGTGCTGCTCATGGGCCTGTTTATGAACATCGCGGGACTCACGACCCTCGCGCTGATCTTCTTCTCGTTTAGCGTGCTGTTCCAGCTTGTTACGCTGCCGGTCGAGATTGACGCCAGCCGCCGCGCCGTGGCGTATATCGAGCAGTCGGGCATGAGCTCCAAACAGGTCAACGGTGCCAAGAAGGTCCTGACGGCCGCCGCGCTTACCTATGTGGCTGCGGCGCTCACCTCGATTATTCAGCTGCTCTATCTTATGGCTCGCTACAACAGAAACTCCAACCGATAACAAATTGGGTCGCTGGGCGCCGCGGGGATTTGTGTCCCCGCGGCGCTGTACTATGTGTTGGACTTGAATTTGCGCAGGGCCGGAGCCCTTGTGCACGATGACGAAAGGAGGCTGCGTGGCAGGCTGGAATCTAACCGGCAATGCCGTTTCCGCCGAGTTCGACGGTTCGGACGAGCAGGAGCGCAAAGAGCTCAGCGTGAGCCAGGCGGTAGAGATTGCCGCCGGTGCGCTCGATGCCATTCCGCAGCTGAGCGTTCTGGGCGAGGTCACGGGTTTTCGTGGCCCAAACGCCCGAAGCGGCCACTGCTACTTTCAGATCAAGGACGACTCGGCGGCCGTCGACTGCATCATCTGGAAGGGCGCCTACCTTAAGCGCACCTTCGACTTGCGCGACGGCATGCAGGTAAGCTTTAAGGGCAGCTTCAATCTCTACAAGCCTACGGGTCGTATGAGCTTCGTCGCCCGCTCGTTCTCGTTAGCGGGGGAGGGTCTGCTGCGTCAACAAGTGGCGCAACTGGCCGAAAAGCTACGCCGCGAGGGCCTGATGGACGAAGCGCGCAAGCGCCGCATCCCGGTGTTCTGCTCCCGCGTGGCAGTCGTCACCTCGCTTTCGGGTGCCGTAATCGACGACGTCAAGCGCACATTGCGTCGTCGCAACCCGCTCGTCGAGCTCGTCTGCGTGGGCGCCAAGGTTCAAGGCGAGGGTGCGCCGGCCGAGCTCATTGAGGGCTTGCGCCGCGCCGCTTCCATTACGCCGGCGCCCGACTGTATTTTGCTGGTGCGCGGCGGCGGCTCCTTTGAGGACCTCATGACCTTTAATGACGAGGAGCTTGCCCGCGCGGTGGCGGCTTGTCCTGTGCCCGTGGTGACCGGCATTGGCCATGAGCCCGACACCTCGATTTGCGACATGGTGAGCGACCGACGCGCCTCTACGCCCACGGCGGCGGCAGAATCGGTGGCGCCGGCTATGACGGAGTTGGCCGATGTGCTCGAGGCGCGCCATCAGCGTCTGGGTGCCGCGATGGCATCGATGATTGGGTCGGCCCAGGTCGACCTGGAGATGCTCGACCAGCGCGGTCGCCGTGCCTGGGATACCTATACGGCTCGCTTGGGCGATGCGCTCGATGCGGCTGCGTGTCGCCCGTGCCTCAACGACCCAACGTTTATGGTTGAGCGTCGCGAGTCTGAGCTTGCCCTGACGGCCGATCGTTTGTCCGGCGCCATAACGCGTTCGGTTGGGGCATTCCGCTCCAACTTTGAGCGTCTGCCCGAGCGTCTGGTTGCAAGCACCTCGGGGTTCGATGGCAAGCGCCATGCGCTCATGCTTGCGAGCTCCCGTCTGGAGCATCAGGGGCGCACGATGCTCAGCAAGCCAGTGTCCGACCTGGGCCGAGCTGCCGCGTCGCTCGATGCTCTGTCGCCGCTCAAAGTGCTTGCCCGTGGCTATTCCATCGCGTACAGCGATGATGGTGTGGCTACGAGCGTCAAGACCTTTAACCCCGGCGACGCCATCCGCGTGCGCATGGCAGACGGCAAAGTGGCGGCAACGGTCGATACGGTCGAGTAACCCGCGTTTCATAGCGATAAACCTTTAGGAAAGGAAACAGATATGGCAGAGAAGACCCCGGTCGAGCAGCTTACGTACAAGCAGGCCTCGCAGGAGCTGGAGCTTATCATTCGCAGCTTGGAGTCGGGCGATATGGAGCTCGAGGAGTCGCTCGAGAGCTATACCCGCGGCGTCGAGCTCCTCAAGAGCCTGCGCACCCGCCTGTCCGATGCCGAGCAGAAGGTTTCGGTGCTCCTTAAGGACGTCGACGGCAACGACGTGCTCGCCGACGGCGAAGCCGCCAACACCGACGACAGTCTCTCGTTCTAACCATCTCGACCAATATAATTACCTTGGTCTGTGAGAAAGGAACCAACCATGTGTGATTGCATCTTCTGCAAAATTGCCAACCACGAGATCCCCTCGACCGTTGTCTATGAGGACAACCAGGTCATCGCCTTCGACGACCTCAACCCCCAGGCGCCGGTCCATACGCTCGTGATCCCCAAGAAGCACTACAGTGACATCGCCGACAACGTGCCGGCTGAGACCATGGGTGCCATGGCTCACGCCATCCAGGAGGTCGCTAAGGCCAAGGGCTTGGAGGACGGTTTCCGCGTCATCTCCAACAAGGGCGTCAACGCCGGTCAGACCGTCATGCACTTTCACATGCACGTCCTCGGCGGCAAAAATCTGGGCGAGAACCTCATCTGAGGACGCACGGCCCGTCGCCTTGGCTGCCTTTGGAGTAACCTATGCAGCTTTCTCAACTCGAATACCTTCAAGCGGTAGCGAACTGCGGCGGCGTGCGCAAAGCGGCTCGCGCCGTTCACGTGAGCCCACAGGCGGTTTCGTCGGCAATCAAAAAGTTGGAATCTGAGTATCAGATTGTTTTGCTCGACCGATCGGCGGGGGAGGCAGTTTTGTCTCCGGCGGGCAGAGAATTTGCGCGTCGTGCACGCGTGATCCTGGCACAAGTCGACGATCTCAAAAAGTACGCTCAATCGAGGGGTGACGGCGTTTCGCCCGATGGACACTTTCGTCTTTACGCCCCCTGCCTTCATGGGCGGGGGCTCCTTTTTGCCGAAAACTGGTATGACTCGTTTGAACGCTCGCACCCTCAGATTCATCTTGATGTGTGGCATCAGCCAACGGCAACATGCTTTGAATCACTTATACTTGGAATTTCGGACGCGGCTATCTCATTCGAGGAACCACGGGACAGCGTCCTTTCTTCAAAATATTTGGGTGAAAAGGAGCTCAAGGTTCTTTCATGCCCAGCGGGTCATCAATCTGTGGGCGCCATGACCATTCGCGAGTTACTGGGCGGCAGGCTCGCTGTTCCCATTAATTTGTCACCCTGTCTCAATGCAATCAATCAATGTCCCGAAGCCCAGCTGGTTAATTTCCGCTTCCGCGATGTCGAATACGGAAACAAGGCGCAGGCTGAGTTTCTTCAAGCCGGGGGATTGATATTGAGTTTTTCTGGGTCCTCTCTTGCGTCGGATGGATCAGAAGTGAGTGAGTGCTCAATTGAAGGTTCGCGTGATGTAACCTTGCCTATCTACTTTTGCTATCGGCAAAATTCCTGGACTGATCGACACCAGACGGTTTTTCTGCACCTATTGCGTCATCTTGCTTCGTGAGATTAATTGGCTTCGAGGCATCAAGTGATTATTGACGCCTTGTAACACATAGCTGACAGCTTTGCCCCCATGCTTTTCCAAGATTCCGATTTAGATTGCTGGCTCTTGGAGGGCGGAGCATGAAAAACCGTACGGTTTTGCTTTATATGACGTTCGTTTTTCTGTCGAACTTCAGCACCATTTTGTATTTTCTGACGGTTTACCTTGAATTCGTCGGATTCTCGATGGTGGCGATTTCTAGCATGATGATTGCATACCAAGTGAGCAAGTTCATTCTTGAGGTTCCTACTGGTTATATTGCTGACAGGTTTGGACGAAAGGTGAGCGGCCTCGTTGGCATTGTGGGAATGCTTGGGTACTACGTCGCCCTGCTTCTCGTCCGATCTCCTCTGCTTTTAATCGGTGCGTTCGCTCTCAAGGGTTTTGCCGTTGCGTGTGTGAGCGGATCCATCGAAGCGATTTACATTGACAGCGTCTCTCAGGACCAGCTCGTAAGACTTAATGTCGTTGAGCGATTTGTTTTCTATGCCTCTTATGCCATCTCCGCTTGCGTGGGCGGTTTCATTTCGTCCGTCGGTGCATATCTCATTGGCCTTTCGGCAGATATCATCGCAATGGTGTTGACGTTGGTTGTCGTTGTCTGCATTCCTGAGATGCGAAGAGGGGGCACTGCGACGACACCTGAACATGGGATTAGCCCGAAGATGATCGGTGCCGCTATTGCGGGTAATGGCATTCTTCGTTCAGCGTTCATCATGGACTGTTCGCAGGCATTTGCTTTTGTCGCCCTGGAAGACTTTTTCTCACTGCTGCTTGCGGGTCGCGGAATGAATGCCGTCGCTTCGGGTGTGACCATTGCGGTCCAGCTCCTTGCCTCGGCCTCCATGGGACTTATTGTGCCCTGTGCGATTGCTCATGTCGACAAGGGCCGCTTTGCGCGTATTTGCGGCATCGTGCACCTTTTCCTGACAGCTTTGTTTTTGATTCCCCTTACTCCGGCTAATTTGCTGCCCGTGTTCTATGTGTTGCAGACGGTCGCTTACTCGTTATTTGCTCCAATTAAATACTCAATTTTTCAAAATGCTGCCGATTCTTCGATGCGCTGTTCACTGATTTCGGTTCAAAGCCAGATGGTGGCGGTGGGTGCCGTCCTTTTCTATCTGCTCAACGCTGTGCTGAGTAGCGTTGCGGGCATTCGAGCCGTATTGCTAGTTGCGCTCGGGGTTTCTTCCCTGGTGTATATCCCCGCGCTATTTTGTCTTACAAGCCAGAGGACATGAGTATTTAGGCACCGATAACTTATATATCAACGCAATAAACCCGAGCGCGAGGGCGTTTGGGTTTATTATTGAAGCGTATGTAACCTGGCGGCGCCACACCGCCTGTTAGTAGGGAGACACATGAACGTTCTGGTCGTCAACGCAGGATCTTCGACCCTTAAGTATCAGGTCATCGATACCAAGTCCCACAAGGTGTCCGCAAAGGGCTCCTGCGAGCGCGTCTGCTTTACCGGCGGTACCTTCACCCACGCTGCCAACGGCTCCAAGAAGGTGACCGAGAACATCGAGTTCCCCGACCACAAGGTCGCCATCGAGGTCGTCCTGAAGGACCTCGAGGCCAACGGCGTCAAGATCGAGGGTATCGGCCACCGTATCGTTCAGGGCGGTTGGTACTTCGGCGATTCCTCCCTCGTCGACGAGGACGTTCTCGCCAAGATCCGCGAGGTCGCCCCGCTGGCGCCGCTGCACAACAACCCCGAGGCCAACGTTATCGAGTACTGCCTGGAGCAGTATCCCGACCTGCCTAACGTCACGGTTTACGACACCGCTTTCCACTTCAATATGCCCGAGGTCGCCAAGACCTACGCCCTGCCCAAGGACGTCTGCGACAAGCTGCACATCCGTAAGTACGGTGCCCACGGCACCAGCTACCGTTACATCTCCAAGAAGGTCGCCGAGATGACCAACGGCGAGGCCCGCAAGGTCGTCGTGTGCCATATCGGCTCCGGCGCTTCCCTGTGCGCCATCGAGGACGGCAAGTGCATGGACACCACCACTGTCTCCTATACACATCTCCGAGCCCA
>USPH01000054.1 GCA_900556515.1 uncultured Collinsella sp. | reverse complement strand
ATCTGCGCATGTCTCGTGGTCTCGGAGATGTGTATAAGAGACAGGGCCTATGTGGTCGGCGCCCTGCTCACGGCGGTCGTTATGTACCGCACGCAGCGTCGTTGGGGCTTTAACATCACGATTGATGACCTGACGAGCGTCGTGGTCGGCGTGGTCTTTGGCCTCATTATCGGTGCGCGCCTGTTCTACGTCGTCTTTTACGGCGATGGCTACTATTGGGCCCACCCGCTCGAGATCTTTGCCACCAACGAGGGCGGCATGAGCTTCCATGGCGGCTTGGTGGGCGGCATTATCGGCGGCATCATCGTGTGCCGCATGTACAAGCTTGATGCATGGACCGTCGCCGACCTTGCCGTGATCGGCGCCCCGCTGGCCCTGTGCCTGGGCCGTTGTGCCAACTTTGTCAACGGCGAGCTGTGGGGCAAGCCGACCGATTTGCCCTGGGGTGTTGTCTTTGGCGGCACCGCGGGCGATATGCCGCGTCATCCCTCCCAGCTCTACGAGGCATTTCTTGAGGGCATCGTGCTCTTTTGCATTCTGCAGGTGCTCAGCCGCAAAAAGCCGCTGCTGCCCCAGGGCACGTTTATGGGCGTGTTCGTGATGGGGTACGGCATCGTCCGCTTTCTCGTTGAGTTCGTGCGCGTGCCCGATGCCCAGCTGGGCTATCTGCTGGGCGGTGTCATCACCATGGGCCAGTTGCTGAGTTTGCCGCTCGTGATCGCCGGTCTGGTGCTCATCATCTTCGCCCGACACCGCAATCGCCCCCAGCGCATCTACCTGGACGCCTAACCACCAAAACCACCAAAAGGGGACAGGCGCCTTTGTGGTGGTTCGCTGGACAACGATGACAAAACCGTAACGTTTTCCCAGATAAAACCTGCCAAAATAAACCTGTCCCTTTTTGGCAGGCTTCTAGAAAGGCTTTCGGACTGTGAAGGATTCCGACCTCTCCACAACGGCTGCGCGCGACGCTGCCCGCATCGTCTGGTTTAAGCGCTACCCCGCCAAACAGACGCTCATCGCATTTTTGCTCGCGCTGTTGGCGACCACGGCGTTTTCCATCGATCCCGCCCCGGTGTCAAGCAACGCAGTCTTGGCGATTGACCCCAAGGCGACGGGTGCGCTGTACGTGTGCTACGAGGTGCTCCTCTCGTTTGCCGGCCATACCGACGCGGTCATGCTGCTTGCACTTGCCTGCCTGCTCACGCTGCCGTTTCGCTACGTATTCTTTGGCCGCGGCGACGCCTGGCGTCCCTCGGTGGTCCTTCCGTCGCTGTTCTTTGCCGTCTGCATGGTGTTTGGCCGCAGCTACGACCTCACCGATTCGGCCGAGATCGTGCTCGGCGACAAGGCCCGCATCATCTGCGCCTGGATAGGCGGTGTGGGCTGGATGCTCTTGGCGGTCGTTGCCTTCTACCTTGCCTTTGAGTGTCTAGATTGGCTGAGCTCTCGGCGCATTCCGTTTTCCGAAGCGCACTTTGGCCGCGTATGGCGCGTGGCTCACGCCGCGCTCTCGGTTCATCCCTTTGCCGGGCCCTTCCTGGTGCTTATGATCGCCTGGGCGCCCACGCTCATCGCTTCGCTGCCCGGCCTTTTTATGGGAGATACGGGTGCGCAGATTCGCCAGTGGTTCAACTATCCCAACGGTACGAGCGACTACCTGCGCCTGCTCAACCCCAACGTACTGCTCAACGGGCACCACCCGGTTGTGCACACGGCCATTATCGGCTCGTGTGTGCAGCTGGGACTCTCGGTCTTTAACAGCGCAAACGCGGGCCTTATCATCTACACCTGTGCCCAATTTATTATCACGGCTGCCTGCATGGCATATTCCATCTCGTCGCTGCGTAAATTTGGCGTCGGCATGCCCGTTCGCGGCGTGGCACTGCTGTTCTTTGCGCTTATGCCGATGTTCTCAAACTACGCGGCGCTGCTCACCAAAGACGTGCTCTTTGCCGATGCGTTTTTGGTTTTGCTGGTGCAGACCGTCAAGCTTGTGGCCTGTGGCCTGCCTCGTCGCGATGCGAATGTCGAGCGTGTGGGCGAGCCCGAGCCCGCGCTTTTTGCGCGTCACGACTGGCTGTTGCTTGCCCTGGGCGCCATGGGGTCGACGTTTTTGCGTAACGGCGGCCTGGTGTTTGTGCTGGCGGCATGCGTGATCGCGGCGGCGTTTTGCGCTTGGGACGTGCATGCGGCTCGCCGTGCGGCCAAGCAGACGGGTGCTGAGTCCTCGTTTCGCGTGCCACGCTTTTGCTGGGTTGGCATCCTGGCGGTGCTTGCGCTCTGTCTTGTCTCCAACATGTACTTCACCAAGGTCTTTATGCCGGCGCACGACATTACGCCCAGCTCCAAGCGCGAGGTGCTCTCGATTCCGTTCCAGCAGACGGCGCGCTTCGTCCAAAAGCACGACGGCCTTAACTCAGGTGTCAATCCTACGGTTAAAGAGGACGGCACCATCGTGGAAGCTCCCTGCGACGGTTTGGTGACCGAAGAGGAGCGTGCCGTGATCGATCGCGTACTCAAGTACGAAAACCTGGGCCGCCGGTACAACCCCGACAAGTCCGATGCCGTCAAGAACTGCTTTAACGAATATGCCTCGCAGGAGGATATCGACGCCTATTTTGAGGTTTGGGCCCAGATGTTCAAAAAGGATCCCGAGTGCTATATCTCGGCGCTTATCAATAACTACTATGGCTACTTTTATCCGAGCGCCCGCGACGCATGGGTCTACAGCACGGCGCGCAGTGCCGAGATCATGGCTCGTCCCGACAATCTCAAGTACTTCGATTTCCATCCGGTCGATAGCAAGGTCGTGCGGTGGTGTGGCCATCTGATTAACCTGTATCGCGTGGCGGTACAGCGCATCCCGTTTATCTCACTTACCATGAGCAGTGCAACCTACGTGTGGATCATGATTGCCGTGGTGGTCTACCTGTTGCGGCGTCATTCGTGGAGGGCGCTTGCCATTTGGGTGCCGCTGCTGGGCGTGCTCGCCGTGTGCCTGATCGGTCCCTGCAACGGCTCGACCTACATGCGCTACCTGTACCCGGTTATCGCCTGCATGCCCTTTGCCATCGGCGCCACCATCACCCGCAGCGACCTTCTCTGGAACTAGCCAAACCGGTGCGAAGGGGGCAGGTTGCTTTGCGTAGAAGGGTTGCGTCATCACGACGCCTTCATTTTGGGGTTTATCTCGCAGGCCAGTAGGTATATCATAACGACGTTTGTTTATATTGCCCGAGCATCTGCGCTGGGCTTTAGGTCGAAACCGATAGGAGACACGTATGTCCGGACACTCTAAGTGGGCCACAACCAAGCATCGTAAGGGCGCGCAGGACGCCAAGCGTTCCGCCCTCTTCTCCAAGCTGAGCCGCAACATCACCGTTGCTGCCCGTCTCGGCGGCGACCCGCTGCCCGAGAACAACGCCAGCCTCGCCGCTGCCGTTGCTAAGGCCAAGGCTCAGTCCATGCCCAAGGACAAGATCAAGTCCGCTATCGACAAGGCCTTCGGTTCGGGTGCCGATGCCGCCGTCTACGAGAACATCGTGTACGAGGGCTACGGTCCCGCCGGTGTCGCCGTCTACGTTGACTGCCTGACCGACAACCGCAACCGCACCGCCGCTGATGTCCGTTCCGCCTTCTCCCACGCTGGTGGTAACCTGGGCACCTCCGGCTCCGTCGCCTTCCAGTTTGAGCGCAAGGGCCAGATCGTCGTCGCCAAGGAGATCCTGGACGAGAACGCCAAGAAGGAGACCATGATCGCCAACGGTCCTGCCGGTGACGAGGATGAGTTCATGATGGCCATCGCCGAGGCCGGTGGCGAGGACTACGAGGACGCCGGCGAGGAGTGGATCGTCTGGACCGCTGCTAACGACGTCATGGCTGTCTCCAAGGCGCTCGAGGAGCAGGGCGTCCAGGTCAAGGGCTCCGAGACCACCATGGTCCCGACTACCCCGACCGAGGTCTCCGGTACCGACGCCAAGAAGGTCCAGCGCCTCATCGACCGTCTTGAGGAGCTCGACGACGTCCAGGATGTTTACAGCACCATGGACATGACCGACGAGGTCATCGCTGCCCTCGAGGAGGAGTAGCGCCCACACGGGTTAAGCCGTGCATATCTGGGCATAATGAAGCGAGCATGCAAGCCTCGTGGAATAGATGAGCCGGATCCGCGTGCGTACAGCACCGGACCCGGCTCTTTTATAATGATGCGAATCGTTTTGCATTCTGTGGACCGAAACCTGAAGGGAGCGCGCGTGCGCGTACTCAAACGAGCCCTTGCGATTGTGTATCTTGCCGCCGCCATCGTGGCGCTGGGTACGCTTGTCTGCCAGTTCTGGGGACCGTATACGTATCGCTTTATGCTGCTGTTGCGTGACACCATGCCTCGCGTCATCGTTACGGTGTGCGCCGCCATTGTGGCACTTGGCGTGCTTATCGGGTTTTTCCGCCTGATGTTCGCGCGTCACGAGCCGTCCTGCGTGCATCCGGCGGGGGAGCGCAATATCGAGGTTACGCTCGCAGCGCTTTCCTCGTGCGCCCGTGCCGCGGCGGAGTGCGATGATCGCGTGATGGTTGAGCATATCGAGGCGCGCGTTCAAGGCCCCGACGAGTCGCGCGTTCGTTTTAAGGTCGAGGCCATCGCCCTCGATGATAAGGACGTTGCAGCTCTTGCCACCTCGATGCAGCAGCGCATCGAGAAGGCCTGCGACACCATGCTCGGCACGCCGGGCACGACCGCGCGCGTCCGTTTTTTGCCGTCCAAGACTACCGTCCAGACCGTGGAGGTTTCCGGTGAGTGATACCAACCAAGACAAGACCGCCCGCACGCCGCGCCTGACGATCGACCAGAACGCTACGCCGGCAGGCGAGACCACCGACACCAAGCCCGAGGCCGGCGAGCAGCGCGACAGCGCCGCCAACGACTTTGACGAGGCCATGGGTCTCATCAAAGGTACGGGCGCTGCTATCTGGAGTTACGCCGTGCGCCACCCCAATACTACGCTCGGCGCCTTGGCAGGCTTTATCCTCGCCGTGCTGGTACTTACGTTGGGCCTGTGGGACACGCTCGTCATCGCATTCTTTGTGCTGATCGGTGCCGTGATCGGCCAGATTCGCGATGGCGAGAACGGTATCGTCAACTTCTTCGGCCGTCTGTTTAGCGGCCGCTAATATGTATTCGACTGTCGCATCTGCGGCAGGCATAAGGAGGAACCATGGCTTTTAACACGAAGGTCGATGTGGCCGATACCGAGCTCGAGGCGAATGAGGCCGTCGCCGCCGAGGCGGAGGACGTAACGCTCGAGGACGAGGCGCTCGTCGAGGCCGAGTCCGATGCGGATGAGGACAACGAGGAGATGGACGAGGAGGCGGACGAGTCCGAGGACTCGCTGACCTATTCCAACGGCGTGATCGAGAAGATCGTCGCCATGGCCACCCGCGAGGTGCCGCACGTCCTGGGCATGAAGGGCAACCTCATGCACTTTGTGCAGGAGCAGTTTGGTGCCGAGAACCTGACCAAGGGCGTGACGGTCGAGGTCACCGACGACAACCGCGTGGTCGTCAACATCTCGGTCATCATCGAGTACGGTGCCTATGCGCCTGCGATCTTTGACGACGTTAAGGCGCGCGTCACCGAGCGTCTGGCCGCGATGACCGGCCTTGAGGTGGCAGGCGTCAACCTGCGCATCGAGGATGTCATCACCCCCGAGGAGTACGAGCACCGCACCAGCCAGCACGAGTAACCTACCAAAAAAGACAGGTTTGTTTTGATAGGTTTTACCTGCGAAAACACCAAACGGTCGACCGCGCAAGCAAAAGCGCAGTCGACCGTTTTCTATATAGCCTCGATCTAGTCATACCGCTCGTCTAACTAAGGGTTGCAATCTTCGCGTTCCGCGTTACCCTAATGGGCGCATTGTTTCCAAATTGTTAACGAGGGGTTGCCGTAATGGCCGACGAACACGAGACCGAAAGCAAGGCATGGGCGATTGAGGCCGCTGCGGCAGAGGCGGCGTCGCGTGCCGCCGAGGAGGTGCATCGTCCTCCGGTGGTGCCGATGGAGCGCGTTGTCGGTCGCGAGGATATCGAACGTGGCGAGCGCGCCGGCCGCAAGCGCAGCCAGGAGCCAGGCTTTCCGCGCTTTTTTGCCGAGCTCAATTTGGGGCTGATCCTCACGGCCTTTGCCATCGTGGCTTTCAAAACGCCCAATCACTTTGCCTTCGGCGGCACCTCGGGTGTGTCGGTCATTCTTTCCACGCTGTTCCCGACTCTGCCCGTCGGCGTCTTTATGTGGATTATCAACGCGGTCCTGGTCATCCTGGGCTTTATCTTTTTGGAGCGCAAGGCAATCCTTTGGAGCGTCTTTGCCTCGTTTGCGCTTTCGGCCTACGTCTCGCTGTTTGAGCTCTTCATCCCGACGGATGTTTCGATGACGGGCGATATGTGGCTCGACCTGTGTTTTGCCGTCATCTTGCCGGCACTGGGCAGTGCCATTGTCTTTGACATTGGCGCCTCGACGGGCGGCACCGACATCCTTGCCATGATTCTCAAACGCCGCACGACGCTTGAGATCGGCCGTGCCCTGTTGCTGGTCGATATCGGCATCGTGACCGTCGCGGCTTTCCTGTATGGCTCGCGCGTCGGCCTGTACTGCGTACTTGGCCTGTTTGCCAAGACGCTCGTGGTCGATAAGGCCATCGAGAGCATTCACCTTCGTAAGGTCTGCACGATCATTTGCTCCGAGCCCCTTAAGGTCGAGGAGTTTATCGTCAAGCATCTCAACCGCACAGCTACGATTAGCCGTGGCTACGGCGCCTTCTCGGGCAAGTGCGTCACGGTGATCATGAGCGTGCTGAGCCGTCGCGAGGCCGTGCAACTGCGCCGCTATGCGCGCGAAGTCGATCCAGGTGCCTTTATCACGATCGTCGACAGCTCCGAGATCGTCGGCAAGGGCTTCCGCGGAACGAACTAGCACAGACGTATTCAACGAACCGCCTGCTGGCGCCGTGTACCTTGCAAATCGGTCATCTTTGAGTATTTGACCCCACATTGGGCAATAATGATGCTAAATACATCGTTTGCGATCCAAGTGATTTGTTCAAGATACGAAGGGATGATTCTATGTTCTGCTCGCAGTGTGGCGCCCCTATGGGCGATAGCGATAAGTTCTGCGGTGTGTGCGGCGCTCCTAATGCTGGTGCTACCGACCCCGCTCCCCAGGGACAGCCTCAGCCGTTTGTTCCGCAGCCGCCCGTGGCGAATGCGCCCAAGGGCTGCGTGGCTCAGGCGTTCCAAGATATGACCAAGACTCCGGGCGTGCTGCAGCGCGTGTGCCAGATTGCGTTTTTGCCGGCACTAATCTGCGTTGTGTCGGTGCTCGTGCTGTTTATTCCCGTTATTGGCGGCATTGCGGCTGCCATCGGCTTTTTGGCGGCTTGCATTGCGAGCGTGTGCGGTTCCGGCTTTGGTATCGAGTGGGGCCGTGATCTTTCGCTCAAGGTCGATGACGGCATGGACCGTCCACTCATGCGTTCCACGTCGTTTGGTCTCGGAGTCTTTTCGAGCGTTATTTCGGTCGTGCTCGAGGTTATCGCTGCCATTCCCGTTATCGGCGTAGTGCTTTCGCTGGTGGAGAGCGTGGTAATTGGCGCCGCGGGCTCGTATTCGTATTACGGCTCTTATGCGCTCGAGGCTGCGCTGTTTGGCTCGCTTGGCCTGCTTGTCCTGGCTATGATTGCCACGGCGGTCCTGGGGGTCTTCTTTAAGATGTTTGCCGATATCGCCGTGATGCACTTTGCGGTGACCGGT